>CAWVZF010000014.1:0-32496 GCA_963934665.1 uncultured bacterium
ATGACGGGCTTCCGTGTCGGACCATCCGGGGCACAGGGTCTGTACGGGATCACTCCTGACCTTACGACTTTCGGAAAGGTTATTGGTGGTGGTTTCCCGGTGGGTGCCTTTGGTGGCCGGGCAGGAATTATGGACCAGATGGCTCCAGCGGGTCCGGTATATCAAGCAGGCACGCTTAGCGGTAACCCAATCGCTATGCGTGCCGGCCTGACCACACTAGAGCATCTCACAGATCCCGCTGTCTACGAGGCTTTAGGATCTAGAAGTCATGCGCTTGTGGACGCGCTCGCGAATGAGGCAAGGAGCGCTGGAGTAGCACTTCAGACGTCGGTCGTTGGGGGTATGTTTGGCTTTTACTTTGCCGAGCACACCGTCAATTCCTGGGAGGAAGCAGAAATGTGTGACCGTGAGCGCTTTGCTGCCTTCTTTCATGGAATGCTAGAAGCTGGTGTGTACTTACCCCCCTCACCTTTTGAGGCATGCTTTATTTCCACCGCGCATGGTGACTCGGAGGTTGAATACTTCCGGACTGCGGCTGGTTCAGTAATGAAGACCCTCTAAGTCGGACAGTTGGGGATCTCGATAGAAGGAGTCATCTTGTTAGGCACCCTACCGTAGTGGTAGGATTTCTGAAGTTGAAAAACCGGTCCAACATGGGGTTGAACCGGACTTCCATAGAAGGCAGCCGATACCAACATAGGCTGTTTTCTGACCTTGATCCTTAGGAGGTCGTCGGTGCTCGCTTGGCTTGTTCCAATTGCGGTGTTTTGGTCTCTTGCCGCACTCTATGTGGGTGGGGCTGCAATTAACATTGAGGGAGGAGGGGGCGGTCGTCAGACATCAGGTCTTCTCCTTCTTTTTGCTTCGTACCTAGGCGTTTATACGGTTGCTGGTATGGCCTTAACTGGTATAGCTGGCGCGGCTTTCGGCGGAATTGTCTTTCCTGTTCTAATTGCCTCGATTTCTATACCCCTACTAACTCGGGTGATGTTTAAGCTTGTGGGAGTGAGTGTTAGCCGAGCTGATTAACGTTGGTGTAACTCACTAATTAGTTCTGGAGTATATCGGAGTGGAGATCTCCCTTGCTGCGGTATGGGTCCTGGGTGGGCTCGTACTTCTTCGTTGGATTATCATCGGGCTTGGAAGCCTATTGGTTTTGCATTCTGCCCATGTTTGCCCAGCCTGCTTTGAACAAACCGTAGCTGTACGGCGGAAGGTACTGACAATGCTGGTGCGTATAGCCGAATGGCGGTGGTGCCCCCAGTGTGGTTGGGAAGGTCCTTCCCGAAAACCTGAGAGGAGTCCTTGGACATCGAGGAGCATCAAGTCGCAGGTCTGACGGTCAAGATTGACCGTCTTATCTGTGTTGGCTTCGAGACATGCGTAGAGGTAGCACCTGACTTATTCGAAATGGATGAGGAGGGGATCGCTATCTTCACGTCAGACACAAGTGAAGTTGATAAGGAGACTGTCCTGGAGGCCTGTAAGGAATGCCCGGTTGATGCTCTGGTAGTTCTCGATGCTTCAGGCAATCAACTCCACCCGTAAGGTTGATGACTGAACCGACTTCAGATTCTGGCAAGCCACTGCGGAAGAGATCTACGACTCGGGCGCGCACGGTACGCGGCTACGCCGATCTCACCGGAGAAGTGGAGTCGAGAATTGTAGAACAGATCGGGGAGCAACATGCCCGCTTGGCAAGCCGGTTGTCTGAGGTAGGGGCAATCATAGTCGTTGCAAGCGGAAAAGGGGGAGTCGGAAAGAGTGCAGTTACGGCAAATCTAGCCGTGGCTCTTGCGGCTCGCGGTGCAAGAGTGGGTGCAGTTGACGCTGATCTGAATGGACCTTCTTTGGGGAAAATGCTGGGGCTTTTGGGTAGCCCATTGGAAGATCGTCCAGATGGCATTGTCCCCGCAGTTGGAGTTGCTGGGGTTAGGGGAATCTCAACGGACCTGCTTATAGAAGAAGGAGTGCCGTTGAGGTGGAAGGGGCCAGGTCACGATCAATTTGTTTGGCAGGGAGTTACCGAGGCGGTAGCACTCCGGGAATTTATCTCGGATGTTGTGTGGGGGCCGACAGATTATCTGATTATCGATATACCGCCCGGTACTGATAAGATTGGGCGTTTCCTCGATCTGGTCTCAGAGGTAGGGCCCTCGCACCTGCAGCCCGATCAAGTTCTTCTCGTGACCATCCCATCGGAAGTAGCAGGAGCGGTAGTGGCCAGGTCAGCGACACAGTTGCTCGAGGGCGGGGTGCCTTGTATTGGCCTTATAGGCAATATGGCCGGGTATGTTCAGCCGGGTCGAGAAGACCTTCTTCCTCTCTTTACTGGCCCAAGTGCTGGAGACATTGCGGATGCGGTCGGCCTTGAACTATGGTCGGAAATACCATTCGATCCGGTGTTCGGCTCGAAGACTGACCGGGGTGATCCGATTGGAGGGGAGGGCGATTCGATTGTAGCTCAAGTATTCACAGATCTAGCTGAACGGGTAGAGCACGGTCCCGGAGGAAGGGAGGAGAAGAAGTGAAATTTCTCTGCATTCCATGCGATGAGGTTATGAGTTTTTCAGATCGCGATTTGCCTGGAGATGGGACGATTACCGCGTTATTCAGGTGCGGCGCCTGTGATCGTGAAATGGCAATGCTCACAAACCCCATGGAAACTCAACTCGTGACATCTTTGGGTGTTGAGATAGGTGGTAGGACTGTCCCAGAGCAGCCACTTCAGCAGACCCGCAGTAGGTTGGACACTCCCCGTGACGACGCTTTTGCGGATGAAGAGGCGTCATCGGGTGGGGATGAGGGAAGCACAAGTGTGATTCCTGCTCCTGAGCACGAGTTTGTCAGGATTCGGGTGACCTGGTCTCCCGAAGCGACTGATCGGCTTGGAGGTGTCCCTAAGTTTGTTCGTGGTATGGTGAAGAGGATCTACACGGACTACGCTCAGGAAAAGCAGATAGAGATCATCACGCCTGATGTCATGGATCGAGCCAGAACTGAATTGGGGTTAGAGGGGATGTGAACAGCACTACGGCCGACCAGACAGCGCCCACGGAGAGCAGGTTGGCCTCCTTGATCAAGGTCTCTGGGTTGCATTACCGCTATGCTTCTGGTCCCCCAGTGCTTATCGACATTGATCTAGAAGTGTCAGCGGGTGAGATAGTCGCACTACTGGGTCCTAACGGCGCCGGAAAAAGCACTCTATTACGTGTCGTACTGAACGAACTGACCCCTGAAAGCGGAGTCATTACAGGTCCGCTCTTGAGTATGAAGTCAGGCCGCGTAGTAATGGGTTATGCGGGGGAGGAAAATGCGCATTTCAATTCGTTGACCGGTATCCAGAATGCACACTTTTTTGCCCGAGCAGCAGGGGTTGAGAAACATGAAGTGTCAGAGAGGGTTTCTGGTCTCATGAACTTGGTCGGTCTATTAGATGAGGCTGATAAGGTTGTGTCCTCTTACTCATTTGGGGCCAAACGGAAACTGCTACTGCTTGAGGCACTTGTTCACCAACCTAAGCTGCTTTTACTAGATGAACCGACTGTCGGGCTTGATCCTATCTCCCGAGATGCACTGGCTGACATTTTAAAAAAATGTAGCCAGGAGGGTTCGGCGATCGTGATGGCCAGCCACGATCTGAATTTCTTAGAACAATTAGCAGATAGGATTCTTGTAATCGATGAAGGCCGAGTAGTCTCATCTGGTTCTCAGAGCGAGCTACTGTCTTCCCTTGGAACAGCGACACGTTTCCAGGTGTCGGTGGACGCAACTTCTGTGGAATTACCTCAGTACTTTGGGGAGGATGTGGAGTTGGTCGATGACACTGGTCCGCTGGTATTTGAGACAACCAGGGGACAGGCTGCACTGCCAGACATATGGGCTGCACTCATATCATCTAGAGTTAAAATTTTGGAGGTAGAAGTGAGAGAGCCAGGCCTAGCTGAGCTGTTCCGAAGAGTTACAGGACAGGAACTGCCAGGATGAAGTTTCTTATAGCAGTGATGGAGTTTCGCATAGCGTTAGCAAGACCTCGTTTAGTAGTGTTGAATGTGATGGTTCCCGTGGTACTCGTATTGGCGATTTCATTGGGTGGCGCACCAGGATTTCATGCAGCTGCTGTCTATACGGTACTCTTCACCCTTTTTGGGACATTCGGATCTTCGATTCCCCTTGTGCGTGATGCTGAATCCGGGCTTTTTGGCCGCATTATCAGGGCTGGTGTTCCGCCATCACATTTCCTTATCGAGCGAGCGGTAGGTGGTAGCGCTATTGATGCACTTCAACTGTTGCCTGCCCTCACAATCGCAACATTCGGTTCTATCTCGCTGAATGAGTGGACTAGGGCTGTGCTCGTTCTTTGGTCCTCCGTATGGATTGCAAATCTGTTAGGTAACTTAGTAGCGGCAGTAGCGAGGTCTCTTGCTGAGACGGCACTATTTTCTGCAGTTACAGCACTCCTTTTGTTGCACTTGTCTGGTGTATTTAGGACACCTCTGCCTCAGTCCTCATGGGCAGCGGTAGAAGCTCTTAGCCCGTTCCAAACTCTCCACGAAACCCTTCTTGCAGGGTTAATGGGCACTACCACTGAACTTTCACTGGGGCTCGTTGTTTGGGTGTTGATCTTGCCTGTTCTAACCGTCCTTTTAGCGAGACCGGTCACTAGGTCTTTGCGGACAGCCAGCGACGGCTGAGGATCCCTGCAATCACAGCGGATCAAACTCTCATAAGGCCCTGTCCAAGAATGGATATTTAGTGCTTGTAGGCAGCACTTCTAGGTCGGTTGCCCGAGGAGAACACTGTAGATATAATTTGTGGCAGTATTCTTGTGAAAGATGGTGCGAGCACTGAGAATCCCTGTAATACAGGGGTTGTTATGCTTCTGCGGAACACCTGCTAAGAGCATAATTCTAAGTAGTCATTTTTGTTCAACAAAAGAGTTCTCCACACTCTATGAAACTTGAAGTTTAGCCAGGAAGGCCCGGGGGTTTGGTCCACCGGGCCTGCCGTACATATAGCTGTAAGCATCGCAGATAGAGCAACGGGTTAGAGGTGGCGTGGGGGAATAGGCAGTATCCCCTTGTTTTACTGGCACCCGCGTTGGGGGTCAGCTAGAGATTCTATAATCCGAAGGTAAGCATGTATCGAGAGATTCTTGTTCCAGTAGACAACTCCGATCACTCGAATTGGGCCGTCGCCAGGGCGATCGAAATCTGCAAGCGTGCCGAGGGTCGAATCACCGGTAACCACGTGTATGCTGCGCGTCTCCATGATGTGCGGTTCCGGCAGCTCGAGACAGGCCTCCCCGCCCAGTTTCAGTCGGCGAAGGAGATCAAGCGTCAGCGGAAGATTCATGACAAGCTGATCGAGAAGGGCCTGCAGCTCATCTCGGACTCGTTTTTGGACGAGACCGACAAGCTCTGCAAGGCGGAGGGCGTTCCGCTCACACGGCAGCTCCTCGAGGGCATCAACTACGAAGAGATCATCCGTGAGGCCAACGGCGGCGAGGGTCGACTCCCGAGCTTGATCGGCTTCGACCCGAACATCTCCGACAAATACGATGGCGGAGACAAGGTGCGTAGTGACGTCGAGATCGACGAGAAGGGTCGGATCATCGCTGAGGACGAGGACAGTGATGAGAAGCTCGCCGGGTCCAGCGGCCGACTCTACGACCTGTTGGTCATGGGCGGGCACGGAATCGGTCAACAGGAGTTCTCGCAGCTCGGCGGCGTGATTAGCCGGGTTCTTCGCAAGGTCGAGAAAGACACCCTCATCGTGAGGAACGGCGAAGCGCTGGAGGGTGGCAATTGGATGGTGTGCGTCGACGGCTCAGCGTACAGCTACAGGGCGATGCGACTCGCGCTCGAGATGGCCAAGGAGTACGGCGCCAAGCTGTACGTGTGCTCGGCCTTCGATGTCGAGTACCACCACGTCGTGTTCGGTAATATCAAGGACGTTCTCTCTGTGCAAGCCTCGAAGATCTTCAAGTTCGAGGAGCAGGAGGAACTCCATAACAACATTATCGACAAGGGTCTACTCAAGCTCTGCAAGGCGAACATAAAGCGTGCGGAAGTCATGGCTGAGGAGTTCCCAGAGGTCGAGGTCGAGACGCAGATCCTGATCGGCAAGCCGTTCGACTGCATCCTGCGCTGGGCAGCCGAGATCGAGCCCTCGGTGCTTGTGATGGCGCGGCACGGCAGCCACCGCATCGAGGGTACGGACCTCGGCTCGCAGTCCGACAACCTAATCCGGCTCACGAAAGCGAGCGTGCTGCTCGTGGGCACGCAGAACGTCGATCCGGAAGAAATCCCCTGGATCGAAGAGGATGGCGAGACGGGTCTCGAGTGGAGCCCGGACGCCGAAGTGCGCATCCTCAGGGTCCCTCCCTTCGCGCTGGGTATAGCGCGGCGGGCCGTGGAGGAGTTCGTGCTGGACAACTACGGCGCGGGCGCCAACGGCACCTACAAGGACGAGCGACCTCGTGAGGCCGTGAACGGCAAGCTCGCGTCCAGCGTGAACGGCATCACAAATGGAGATGGGGCGGCCAACGGCAACGGAGCATCGGCTCCTGACACGAACGGTGAGGTCCAGGTAGCAGCGGTGCCACCTCTGGGGGCGAACGGCTTTCCCATGGTCACGAACGAGCGGCTGGACGAGGCGATCACTAAGCTTCTCCCGACGCACATGCAGCTCATCATGGGCATCGGCACCTCCGAGGAGCTCGCGCTTGCCGAGGTGAAAGCCGAGGAGGCCATGAAGCGCACGCTCGTCGAAGGCCACGACGCGGATCCTGAGCCCGAGACGCCCATGATCTCGGAGAAGTGCCCGTACACCGGGCACGTTTCGAGCCGCGAACGGCTTGCAGGTGATCCTGTCGTGTGGACCGAGGAGGCACTGGGGCGGCTGCAAGCAGTGCCGTTGATCGCGCGGCCGCTCGCGCGGAACACCGTCGAACGTTTCGCCCGCGATAACGACTTCTGGCGTGTGACGACCCTGGTCATGGACGAAAACAAGGAGGCCATGATCGAGGCCGACGAGTTCGACATGGACACCATGCTCGTCATGTTCCGCGAACTTCAAGCAAAGCAGCTTAAGGCTACGGCAGAGGGCGTCGACGGTATGACTCCAGAGATGCGCAAATTTATTGAGGAAGCGAAAGCTCAGGGTGTAACGAGATGCCCCGTTCGTGACGTCGCAGAAGCTGCGGACGATTGCCCGGTAGATTTTAAGACCGCTACCCCGGAGGAAGCGAAGGCGGCGGTCGAAGCGTTCATGACGGACCAGGACGCTGGGGAGTGAAGCCAGACACCTTCCCGGTTAGTGCAGATTCGGCTATGAGGGGGCAGGAGGCGCTTCCTGTTTTGGACTTCCCTGTGGAACCAGCTCATCTGTCCCAGAAGCGTGATCCCGAACTCGAAGCTGCACAGGTCAACACTGCGATTCCCCATGTAGTGGCATGGAATATCACCCGACGCTGCAATCTTGAGTGTTCACACTGCTATATATCTGCCGGCTCTTGGCAGAGTGCGGAGAGCGAGCTTTCCACGAAGGAGTGCCACCGCGTGTTGGATGACGTGCTTGCGGTGAACCCCGCTGTGCTCTTGATCCTAAGTGGAGGAGAGCCACTGGTACGTAATGATCTGGAAGAAATAGCAGATCACGCGTCGTCGGCTGGCGCGACAGTAGTGGTCGGTACCAATGGCACCGGCCTGAGCAATGAACGAATTGAATCTCTTAAGGAGGCGGGTGTTCGGGGTGTCGCTGTGAGCATCGACTCATTGAACCCAGCCTATCACGACCGCTTCCGACATGGCGCAGGATCTTTATCCGCAACACTTGATGCGGTAACGCGTCTAGGTGAGCAGGAACTCGATTTCATTGTTCAGACGAGCCTTACTAAAGGGAATCGCTCCGAGCTTCCCGATCTCGTAGAGTGGGCTGCTGAAAAAGGTGCGGTGTCCTTCAATCTCTATTTCCTGGTTCCTACCGGGCGAGGGGAACGCATGGAAGGTCTTTCGCCTTCAGAAAACGAGGAGGTTTTGGCCGAACTGGTAGAGCTAGAGCAGGCTAATCGCGGACGAATGATGGTCCGCTCAAAATGCCAACCTCAGCTGATGAGGCACATAGTTGAGGCCGACGAGGAATCCCCTTTACTAAACTACGCTACCCGCTGCCCATGTGGCGTCCAATACTGCAGGATTACTCCCGAGGGCAAACTGACCCCTTGTCCTTATATGCCTGCTGTGGCTGGGGATCTGATGAAGGAGTCATTCGGAGATATCTGGAGAGAGTCGTCTTTATTCGCAGCGTTACGCGGGGGCGAGCTCTCAGGGCGTTGTGGACGGTGCGAGTACCGCGGAATCTGTGGTGGCTGCCGAGCGCGAGCGTTTGCTCAATCGGGTGACCCCCTTGGGCCCGATGAATCGTGTGCTTACGATCCGCCCGGTGACCGTCCTTTTGTGGAGCCACGCCGGCAGGTGACTTATGGAGCTGCAGCAGCTAGAGAAATGGTGTGGACACCAGAGGCGGAAGAACGGATCTCTCGGGCTCCTAGTTTTGTGCGTGGCGTGGTAACTCAGCGAGTAGAAGATTTTGCTCGTAGGCATGGCTACACCGTGGTTGATCTTGAGGTGATGGCTGAGGTGAGGCGAAAAATGCCCGTGGACTTCTCTAAGCGACTGCCTTTTTTCTTAAAGGACCGCGAGAAGGGCCCTGAGCATGCGGAGACAACAGATGCCTAAGAGCAGTCGTAGAGGGGGGTGGTCCTGGCTGCGAGCCAGCTTGCCAGTGGCAATTGTGGTGGCCATTGGATTAATAGCGATCGCGATAGAACCTTTGGCAGCACAGGGCTATACACCTAGGGAATATGGTGACTTCCCCGTCATCGGAAGTCGGGCCGCTATCTGGATTGCTGCTCAGCTTCATCTCTTTTTCGCAGCATTCGTGCTTGGTGTGCCGATGTT
The DNA here is from genome assembly GCA_963934665.1 of uncultured bacterium. Classification (GTDB taxonomy): domain Bacteria; phylum Gemmatimonadota; class Gemmatimonadetes; order Longimicrobiales; family Gaopeijiaceae; genus UBA1142. The sequence goes on from CAWVZF010000014.1 coordinate 8,964, forward strand.
CGCGGTTGTTGCTGAGGCAATCGGGATCTTTAGTTCTGACGATCGATACGACAAGCTAGCGAAGGAATTCACCCGGCTGTTGTTGGTTTCCTACTCGGCGACAGCGATTTGGGGTGCGATTCTCGTCTTTGGGCTGATCACGCTTTATCCGGGGCTATGGGGTTACCTGTCGGAGATCTTTGCGCCGTCCATGTGGGTTTACGTCGGAATCTTCTTTTTCGAGTCGTTCACGCTCTACCTCTACTACTACGGTTGGGATCGCTGGAAGAAGGGTCGGGCGAAATGGGGCCATTGGGGCCTTGGTATCCTTCTCAACCTCTGGGGTACGGCAGTGATGTTGATCGCCAATTCCTGGCTCACATACATGATGAGTCCGCCAGCCGAGGTTACCCCAGATACGGCTCCGGAAATGGTACAGTTCTGGAGTGCATTTGCTAATGCAACTTGGATGCCGATCAATATCCATCGGTTGATTGCCAATGTCGTATTCGGTGGCGCAATCGTCGGGGCTTATGCGGCCTATCGCTTCCTCTCCGCAAAGACCGATGAGGAGCGAGCCCACTACGATTGGATGGGTTATATCGGGAATTTCATTGCAATTAGCGCCCTCATCGTGCTTCCTTTCGCTGGCTACTGGCTTGGCCGAGAGATCTACGAGTTCAACACGCAGATGGGTACCACGATGATGGGTGGGTTCATGAGCTGGTTGTGGGTGGTACAAGCCTTTTTGATTGCAGTTCTTTTCCTTGCTGGTAATTATTATCTGTGGATTGGTATGGGCCGTATCCCTGGGGCAGAGCGCTTCATGCCGTACACGAAATGGATGCTGCTCGTTTTACTGATTGGTGCGGCTGTTTGGGCCACCCCACGCAACATGATTGCGAACCGTGCTGAGATTACAGCAATGGGCGGCCAATTCCATCCATTCTTAGGTGTTCTCGGTGTGATGAGCGCGAAAAACACCGCGGTCAACTTCATGATTCTGACGACGTTTTTGTCCTTCTTGCTTTACCGTAGAGCCAACAAGAAGGCGGTAGTCTCCTGGGAGAAGACTGGAACCACAATCCAAGGTGCCCTCTTTGCTGTTTCTGCAGCCGTGGTCCTTTTCTACGGGATTTATGGGTATTTCGTCCCCTCGATTGTACGTATCGGATTCAGTGTCTATCAGGTTCTTGCAGTGATTGCCGCAATCATTCTTGTCGTCGTGATAGATGTGTTCATGATGCGTGGGGCTGAATCACGGGGGGAAATCCGCTGGGGAGAAATGCCAGAACGTTCTCAGTACGCTCTTTTTATCCTCGCAGTCACCTTTACTTGGCTCATGGGCTTGATGGGCTTTGCCAGAAGCGGGATCAGGCAACACTGGCATGTATTTGAGGTTATCAGAGACACAAGCGTTGATGCGGCTACGCCGGCACTTGGCTATGCATCGATCGTGATTTCCGTGTGTGTGCTCATCTTTCTCAGTCTTGTCACCTTTATCTTTTGGGTTGGTGGTTTAGCTGAGAAGCCTGTGATCTCGGGCACAGCGGGCGGGACTAATGTTTCGGCCTCAGGGGCTGGGGACTAGGAGAGGTATACGATGACAAACCTCAAAGTCCTTGGTGTGATGATCGGCACTCTAGCCGTCTATACTTGGATCGCCAATGCGATTCCGCAGATAGAATCAGCGGTGCCTGAGGAGTTGAGTTTTTCGGCAGACGTAAGTCCGGCAGAACTTGTGGCGGCTGGGGCAGAGCTTTATAGCGGAGGAGGGGGATGTATCACCTGCCATGGACTGGAAACTAGAGCTCCCAATCTTCTCACTGACTACAACGGTGAAGGAACTATAGGCCAGCGGTGTGGGACACGTGTGGGTGGACAGGATTGCAAGGCTTATCTCCACGAGTCGATGATGAGCCCAGCTGCCTATGTCCTAGAAGGTTTCGAGCCAATGGTGTTTCAGGCACGTGTCCTTTCAGGTGCTCAGATTTGGTCTCTTGTAGCGTTCCTCCAAGATCAAGGTGGAGCGGTCACCGTGAGTGGCTCTGATGTCGCGACAGCTGCAGAAGCGGATGCTGCAGCCCCTGCTGGTGGACCAATGGTGGCGTCAAATGATCCGCTCGAGATTATGCGTGGCAATCTCTGCCTAGGGTGTCATATGCTTGACGGCGAAGGAGCCGAGCTTGGGCCAGCGTTCGATGGCATGGGCTCTCGCATCGCCACCGACCGCATCCGAACGGGTATCATTGATCCGGCAGTTGAGATTGCTGAAGGATTCGACCATTTGGCCGGTTCTATGCCACCCAACCTCGGTGATATGCTGACTGCGCGGCAGCTGGAGGTACTCGTGGACTTTTTGGCAGGACAGGGAGGCTAGGGCATGGGAGCTCTGAAGTCTGTTTTCCGGCTGCTGGGTGCACCATTCCGTCTGATAAGCTCAGTGATGGGGAGGTTCCTCAATACGCCCTTCAGGCAAGCGACTGCTGTTCTCTTATTTTCCTATGTCTTAATCGAGGTCGGGATCCCGTTCATACCCCCAGTGTTTGGTATGCCCAGCGCCCCGATACCGAACACTGTGGTTCTGGAGTACTTAGTCATTGCGATCGTTGGCATCCTGCTTTGGGTCAGTGATAACGAGCAGCGATGGTCAGAGTTTAAGCAACCAATCCACGATATTTTGGTTCAACCGGAACGACGAGTGGCTCGTGGGGCCCTCTTAGTCATAGTTCCTGCCCTGATCGCATTCCAAACCTATAGAGGTGCGCAGCCAGACATCTCGGCTCCACCAAGCTTCCGGGCAATTCATCCGGCTCCTCCCACAAGTATCACGTTTCAGGGTGAACAGATGGTTCTTGATGGACTTGAGAATCCTCTGAGGTCGGCAGGCTCTCTCGAGGAACATTACGAGGAAGGCAAGAGCATCTACTACAAGAATTGTTTGGCGTGTCACGGAGACGGACTCCAAGGCCGCGGACATTACGCACAGGCGTTCAACCCGGCACCCCTCAGTTTCCAGGATGCTGGGACGATTGCGATGCTTACGGAGAGCTTCGTCTTCTGGAGAATAGCCAAGGGTGGTCCAGGGCTACCGAATGAAGGAGCACCCTGGAATTCAGCAATGCCGGCATGGGAGAATTTTCTCACAGCCGATGAGATTTGGTCTGTGATCATTTTCCTTTACGAGCAGACGGGTCATGATCCGCGCACGTGGGAACTGGAAGGGGAAGAGCACTAATGCCTGTGCTTCAGAATTTCAGTCCTCACGATTCACGTAAGAAACTTCACTTGTCACCGCAGTGTGTAGTGCTGGGGATTTTGCTTCTAGGAGTGAGCCAGCTGGCGATACCCGGCGACGCGACTGCCCAGGTAGATGGGCAGGTGGTATACGATCAGTGGTGTGCTGGATGCCATGGCGAGGATGGCGCTGGAGAAGGGCCCGCTGCCAATACGATGCTTCCTAGGCCACGGGATTTCACACTGGCCCTTTATCAAGTCAGGACTACAGGGTCCGGCGAGCTTCCAACCGATGAAGACATACTTAAGGTTATCAATGATGGTATGCCGGGTACGGCAATGCCTGGTTGGGAAGACGTGCTTACAGAAGCTGAAATACTCGCCTTAGTTGACTACCTCAAGACATTCTCACGGTTCTTTCAGGGTGACCCACCTACTCCACTCGATTTCGGGAGAGCTACGAGTGGAGGTGAAGACGCTATTGTTCGGGGCGAGGAAGTATATCAAACGGTTGAGTGCTGGCGTTGCCATGGCCAACAAGGCCGGGGGGATGGGGAATCTGCGCCGACACTTAATGATGATACGGGCTTCCCGATTTTTACCGCTGACCTTACTGAGAACTGGAGATTCAACGGCGGCGGTGAGGTAGAAGAGATCTACCGAGTCCTAAGAACGGGTCTAGATGGAACCCCCATGCCGACATTTTCGGACATTGTGGATGCAGGGGTAATCACGGACGAGGATCTTTGGAGCCTCGCACACTACGTTCGCAGTCTTTCACCTGAGGAAGAACCCAGTGTAGAAGAGGTTGTCACCGCACGGCTTCTGACAGACACACCTCTTCCTCAGACGATCGAAGATATCGTCTGGGAAGACACCGAACGTTTCTATGTGCCGCTTTCTGGTCAAATCGTCGTCCAGCCTCGCTGGTTCAACCCAAGAGTAGATGCCGTATGGGTCCAGGCGGTACATGATGGTCAGGAGCTAGCGCTGCTTGTGAGTTGGGGTGATCCGTCCGAGAGTCCTGATACACTGTGGACAGAATTTGGTAGCCAGGTGGTAGCTACGATGGGCTCCGAAGATCAAGGAGCTGCCACTGGCTCAGGTACTGCTGACCAACTTGTAGTGCAGTTTCCACAGCAATTATCCGAAGGCCAGGAGCGCCCTTATTTCTTGCAAGGTGATACTCGAAGACCGACCTATACCTGGACGTGGCAGAGCGACGTAGCGGGGGCCTTTGAGAGTATCGCACGTGGGATTGGTACAGCAGCAAGACAGTCAGATTCAGAGCAACATGTTCGCGCTACGGCGCAACATGCTGATGGTCAGTGGAAAGTTCTTTTCGTGCGACCCCTTGATACTGGGGGTGCGGAAGATTTAGCGTTGACTGCTGGACAAGCAGTACCGATGGCGTTCCAGGCATGGGATGGTGACAATGGTGAAAGCGGTAACCAGGCGGCGGTAAGTACTTGGTACTTCTTGGTTCTTGGACAACCGACGCCAGTTGCTGTTTATGTTGCGCCACCAGTGGCACTAGCGCTCACACTCCTATTCGGCCTTCTTGTTGTGCGCCAAGCGCAGGTGGGAAGCGGAATGTGGCAGGAACCGGACGCTGCTGCACGGGCGAAAGGAACTGCACGAAGAAGGAAGTTGGCGGGGATGGGAGTGGGGGTGATATGGCTCGGAATGGCATTCGGAGCGTATCAAAACAGCAGAGCTGGTTGGGAAACAGGTTATGCGGATCTGGGTTTTTGGTGGGCGATCATTGGGGGGCTTCTGGCGATCGCTGGGCTCGGTGCGCTGATAGGGACATGGATACACACAAGAACCTCGAAGTAGGTATGGAGGAAGTATGATCGAGAGATTTGGTGAGCTGCGGAATACCGCGCTCTTGGTAAGCGTGTTCGTCATTGCCGGGTGTGGTGGCGGCGGCGGTGGTGGTGGTGATGATGCTGGGGCTGCTGATGCTGCTCCCGCCGAGTCACCCGTTGACGCGGCAACTGCCGGAAATGTGGCTGGCATGGTGACTTTTTCTGGCACAACTCCGATGATGGCTGAGATCAATATGGGCTCTGAGGCCACTTGTGCCTCAAAGCATTCGACACCTCCCACGGAACAAGGATTTGTTGGTGGTGCGAATGGCGGATTGGCCAACGTATTTGTGTATGTGAAGGAAGGCTTGGAGTCTCTTAGCTTTCCCACGCCGACTTCAGCAGTGGTCCTAAACCAGGATGGCTGCATGTACAGCCCGCACGTACTCGGTGCTCAGGCCGGTCAGGATATCACACTACGTAACAGCGACGGCATCCTCCATAACATTAATGCTTCACCAACGGATAACCGGCCGTTCAACGTTAGTCAGCCAGTCAACATGGACACAAACCGGTCATTCCCTGTAGCTGAAGTGATGATCCCAGTGCGGTGTGACGTACACGGTTGGATGACCTCCTATATCGGTATAGTTGATCACCCGTACTTTGCCGTGTCTAGTTCAGATGGCTCTGTGTCTCTCGATGGATTGCCGCCGGGCGACTACGTGATCGAAGCATGGCATGAACAGCTCGGTACGATGACGAGTAACGTTACGGTTACGACTGGCGGAACGGCTGAAATCTCTTTTGAGTTTACGGAAGCAATGGCTGGTTCACCGGTACCGATGGGTAAGCCGATCGACGTGTTGCACCCAGACGGCCACCAGGTGGTCGACCACTAATTCTCAAGGACTTGTCCAGAGGGCAGGCCTAAGCTCCCTCGCTGGAGAAATCAATGAACTGGAGTTGGATGCTACCTCCGAGCTTTTCGACTGTCTCGGGTGACATTGATGGGATCTACTATGTGATCCTTTGGATCACAGGAATCACGTTCTTTATCACCGAGGGTCTGCTCTTCTATTTCATCTTCAAGTATAGACACAAGGAAGGGCGTAAGGCGACGTACGATCACGGAAGCACCAAGATGGAAATCGCCTGGACGATGGTCCCACTCGTGATCGTTCTGTGGATTGGCGTCGTGAGCAAGGGTGTTTGGGATACCGTCAAGGTTGATGTGCCAGCTGCGGGCTTAGAGGTCATTGTGACAGGCAAGCAGTTCGAATGGAATGTGACATATCCAGGCCCCGACGGTGCATTGGGGACGAGCGATGATTTTGAGACGCTCAATGAACTGCATGCCCCGGTAGACCAGCCGGTAGTAATTACACTTCGTTCGGACGACGTCCTTCACTCATTCTTCCTTCCTGAAATGCGCATCAAGCAGGATGCCGTACCTGGGCAGGATATTACAGTCTGGTTTGAAGCAATCCAGCCCGGTGATTATACCATTGGGTGTGCGGAATTGTGTGGAATTGGACATACGACGATGGGTGGCACGCTAACTGTTTACACTGCTGCCGATTTCCAAGCCTGGTCTAGTTCCCAGGCCCAACAACAACAGCCATAAATGAATTCGATAACCTCAATTAACAGCTCTGACCGGAAGACGAGATGAGCACGATCGAACAAGAGATGGTACATGCGGCTGAGGGTGGTCATCACGACCATCACGAGTTGCCCTTTATTCGGAAATACATTTTCTCCACTGACCACAAGATGATCGCGAAGCAGTTCATGTTCGTGAGTCTCTTCTTCCTAGTCATTGGCGGCCTGCTCGCTACGATGATGCGATGGCAGTTGGGTTATCCGAGTCAGCCAATGCCGGGTGGGATGCTGCTGCCGGATGCGATGATGGCTCCAACTCCGAACGGCGCGATCATGCTTCCGGAGTTCTACAATTCCTTAGTGACCATGCATGGCACGATCATGATTTTCTTTGCAATCATGCCATTGCTGGTAGGGTTGTTCGGTAATCTTCTCATTCCGCTCCAAATTGGCGCCGAAGATATGGCGTTTCCGCGGCTCAATATGATCTCCTTCTGGCTCGCGGTGCCTGCGGGTATCCTGATGCTGTCGAGTTTTGCAGTGGAAGGTGGCGCGGCTGGTGCGGGGTGGACCTCATACGCACCGTTAAGTGCGTCGGGTGAATGGACCGGGGTCTATCTTGGCCAACAGCTTTGGTTGGCTAGCCTCACCATCCTTGGGTTCTCATCACTTGTCGGGGCCGTGAACTACATTACGACTGTAATTAATATGCGGGCACCGGGGATGACTTGGTTTCGGATGCCGCTGGCTACGTGGGCGCTTTTCATTACTGCCATTCTCATTCTATTAGCGATCCCCGTGCTGGCCGGCGCACTGATCATGCTGCTTTTCGATCAAACACTTGGGACCGGATTTTTCCGCCCCGAAGTCGGTGGCGAGCCACTGCTTTGGCAGCACCTATTTTGGTTTTTTGGTCATCCGGAGGTCTATATCTTGATTCTTCCGGCCATGGGAATTGCGTCAGAGGTTCTCTCGAACCGTGCACGTAAGCCCGTATTTGGATATCACTCGATGGTGTTGGCGATCATCGGAATCGGGTTCCTAGGGTGGATCGTGTGGGGCCACCACATGTTCATGAGCGGCATGAACCCACTCTTGGGTACATCTTTCATGATCTCGACGATGGCGATCGCTGTCCCGTCAGCGATTAAGACATTCAACTGGTTGGCGACGGTCTGGAAAGGGGATCTTCACCTTGATTCGCCGATGTTGTACGCGCTCGCATTCGTATCGATGTTCATCATTGGAGGTCTGTCAGGGATCTTCATGGCTTCGACGCCCGTGGATATTTACATCCACGACACATACTTCATCGTCGCGCACATCCACTATGTGCTTTTTGGCGGCAGCCTGTTTGCGATTTTCGCAGGAATCACGTTCTGGTATCCAAAGATGTTTGGGCGGATGATGAACGAAAGCTTAAATAAGCTGCATTTCGGACTCACGATTGTGCTCTATAATCTGGTCTTCTGGCCGATGCACAATCTTGGGCTGCAGGGCATGATGCGTCGTATTTATGATTTCACACAGTACGAGTATTTGGCTCCGTTGCAGCCGATGAACGAATTTATTTCGATCAGCGTGTTCCTATTGGTTGCAGCTCAGTCGATTTATGCCTTTAACTTCTTCTGGAGCTTATTCAAGGGAGAGAAGGCAGGTAACAATCCTTGGGATTCGAACACGCTTGAATGGACTGTTCCTTCACCACCTCCACACGGGAACTTCCCTGAGATGCCTGTCGTCTACCGGGGGCCTTACGAGTACAGTTCGCCCGAGTCTGAGACGGATTTTTACCCACAGACGACGCCGCCGCCGAGTAAACCACCCGTTCAGGAACTGATTCCCGAGCCCGTTACCCCGACTCCGGAAGGATTCTGAGGTATGACCACTCAAGCGATGACTGCTGGCCGGGCACCAATGCCCGGAATGAAGGTGTACAACCTCAAGCTGGGGATGTGGATCTTCCTTTTATCCGAGGTGATGTTCTTCACAGGCCTTATCGGATCGTATGTGATTCTTCGCTTTGCGCACCCCGAGCAGTTTACGGAGCCTGGGGTAGTGCTGAACGTACCCCTAACCGCATTCAACACATTCTTACTGATCTGCTCTAGCGTAACGATGGTAAAGGCCTACGCGGCCATCCAGCAGGGAGACCAGCAAGGCCTGAAAAATTGGCTTCTTGCCACGATCCTGATCGGTGCATCGTTCGTGGGCGTTCAGGTTTATGAATACATAGCGCTCGTGGGCGAAGGCTTTGTACCGATGGCCGAGGCCTATCACGCGGTTGGTCGGCATATGCCACATGATGGACCTGTAGTTGGGGGTCAACTGTACGGGGCTACGTTCTATACAATGACCGGTTTTCATGGCACTCACGTATCGATTGGTGTGCTGTGTCTCTGCTTCACGTACTGGCGGGCAGCCAGAGGGGAATATTCAGCTGATAACCTCGGTGGCGTAGAGATCATGGGTCTGTACTGGCACTTTGTAGATCTGGTCTGGATCATCTTGTTTACTATCGTCTACCTCATCTAGCCTCTAACACTGTGGAGACTGATAACATGTCCACTGGTGAAGCCCACAAGCCGGCGCCGTACATGCTCGTTTGGCTTGCGCTATTCGTACTCACGATGGCTGAAGTTGGGTATGCGTTCATTACAGCGATACCGAAGCTTTGGCTCGCGATCGGGTTAATTGTGATGGCTTTTTACAAGGCTTACCTGGTTGCGGTCTACTACATGCATCTTAAGTGGGAACCCAAGCGACTCTGGTTGATGGTGTCTGTCCCGATTCCGTTGATCATGATCCTCATCTTCGTTGTGCTCAACGAGATTTTCGTTCCCTAACAGAGGTAACGAGCGATGTCGCTAATCACCTTCCACCGGTTCTTGATTGCTGCAGGGATTGTATTTTGCCTGGGCTTTGGGTCCTGGGAATTTCTGGCAGCACGTGATGGTGGTGGACTGGGTGCTCTAGCACTTGCATTGATTTTTACCGTACTCGGGATCGGGCTTATCGTGTACCTCGTGCACTTGGGGCGCTTCCTGGGATACGATGAGGGCTCCGCTCCGCACGAGTAGCCGTGAGCAGGATTAATTCTGGGCTCGAGAGTGCTCTAGGTACGAAGTTTCTTCTATGAGTCGCTTCTCTTTTCTCCTGCGCGATCGGATTGCCACAGCCGTAATTGTGCTAATTATGGTATGCGCAGTCGTGTTTATTTGGACTTCGCTAGAAAGGCCGGAGGTACCAACATTCACTCCCACCGTAGCAGCAGCGGCCGAAGTAGGGACAGAACAGGATGCACGCACTATGACAGTGGATGCATCTGACTCAGAAGTATGGCGTTTCTTTGATTTCTCAAGAGGATCAGTCGTGGAGGCCCCAGGAGAGGAAGAGTGGGACATTGCGTTTCGCCGCTTCCAAATCATTGCGAACGGGGGCCGAGGTATGGAGGGCCAGGCCGGTGCTACTTCACTTGAGGACATGACCTTCGAGTCAGTATCGAGTGTTCCGGAAACAGGCTATGTCATGGCCGAGAGGAACGATTCGGTGAATGCGGTCCTCGAAGATTGGTACAACTATAGTTTCACAAGCCATTTGCTTGAGCCGAAGCCGATCGTCTACGCCATACGGACTGCAGATGGTCGCTACGCCAAGCTAGAGATACTCGGCTATTATTGTGTCGGTGTGCTTCCCGGTTGTACAACATTCAGGTATGTCTACCAGGGAGGGGGTGGGGTTGATGTCATATCAAATTAAGCCGCCGCTAAAGCTTCATTCTCTCGCCTTTGCATTAATACTCTTCAGTTCAGTGTCATCGTGTGCTATCCCAGCAGACGGAGATTCCGTTGGGGAGTTAAGAGGTACGGTGATGGAGGTGCCGATCCTCAAGCCTGATCTGGTACTTACTGACATGGAGGGGCGGCTCTATGACTTGCGTGCGGAGACGGATGGATACCTGTCACTTGTTTTCTTTGGCTACACGAATTGCCCGGACGTATGCCCAGTGCATATGGCTACCCTTGCCGGTGTCTTTGATGAGCTTGCCCCTGAAGTCCGGGACGCGATGAAGGTAATTTTTGTGTCCACGGATCCCGAGCGTGATACCCCCGATCGTCTTCGCCAGTGGCTCGGTGCTTACCATCCATCCTTTTTGGGCTTGAGGGGTGAGATGGCGACCATCAACTCCGCCCTCGCTGAGATGAAGCTTCCTGGCGTAGCCGTGGTTCCTGGGCAGCATGGTTCGGGGTCAAATATAGGCCACCCTTCAGCTGTTTTGGCATTCGGGCGCGACGGACTTGCGCGTGTGCGCTACCCCTTTGGGGCACGACGCGCTGATTGGGTTAATGACCTGCCGTTACTACTGAGTGAAAGCCCTTAGTGCCTCTTCTCTATGCGCTGTGCCAGGGGGTTGCTCGCAATATGGCTGGGAACCAGGAATGAATTGGTGGTGCTTCTCGCAACCGGGTACTGCATGGACCTGGCAATGGCAGCCACTCATAGGTGTGTGGCTGGCGATCGTGCTGCTGGTCTGGGTATACCGGCGTGTGTTGAGTCGAACAGATGATTCGTATGAATCTTCTCGATTGCGTAAGAGTCGGCGTGTCGCCTTCGCACTAGCGATCGTTCTTTTATGGGCCTCACTGGATTGGCCTCTGGGACCGCTTGGGGCGAGTTACCTCGCGAGTGTGCACATGGTGCAGTTTTTGGTCGTTGGTATCGCTGCTCCCGCATTGCTCTTGCTGGCTCTTCCAACTGCCGCGTACGAACCGCTGCGCCGTTACCCTAGACTGATCAAGGCCCTCTCGGACCTTACGCACCCCGTTTCTGCATTTTTTATCTTCAATATAGTGATGACAGTCACGCACTGGCCGGGCGTCGTAGATCTGCTCATGCCGACCCAGATGGGTTCTTTTGTGCTAGATATTGCCTGGATGTTGGGTGGGTTGATTTTTTGGTGGCCACTCATCGTTCCTGTGCCTGAACGCCCAGGTTTTCACCCACTCGGCAAGATCGCGTATCTGGCACTTAATGCGTTCCTTATACGCCCGCCTTTCGCGATGATGATCTTCAGTGAATCTCCAATCTACGCAATCTACGAACTCGCCCCCCCGCCGGCTCGGGATGCGTTAAACGATCAACAGCTAGCAGGAGCTGTTATGAAGATTGGCAGCGCTTGGATAATGTTCGCCGGTGTCTTGGTCATATTTAGGCACTGGATGCTAGCAGAATCCGATCGTCCGGAATCGGCCTAAGGGCACGGGCATGGACGCAGGAGATGCAGCAGCACTCACCTGCCAGAGGGATCAATTCAACATCCCTGATGGACTGCATTATTTGAACTGTGCCTATATGGGGCCACTCCCACGTGTGGCTGAAGAGGCAGGGATATTGGGGCTCCGCATGAAGCGTGACCCTTCTTCCATCCTGCCTCACCACTTCTTCGATACCAGTCTTGAGCTTCGAGAGCTCTTCTCAGGCCTTATAGGCGAGGTTGATCCTGCACGTATCAGTATTGGCCCAGGGGTTTCCTACTCCGTGGCTATAGCAGTAAAAAATCTACCCCTGTCATCCGACCAGAATGTAGTACTTACGTACGAGCAATTTCCTTCCAACATGCACGCTTGGGCTAAGAAGGCCCAAGATGCAAACGCCGACTTACGAGTTATTGGTCCCCCTGATACGATCCACAGGGGTGCTAGCTGGAATGAAGAGATCCTCACTGCGATCGATTCAGCCACTGCAGTAGTCTCCTTGCCGACAGTCCACTGGACCGACGGAACGATATTCGATTTGGTCGAAATTGGCCGTAGGTGTCGAGATGTCGGTGCGGCTCTGGTAGTGGATGGGACCCAGTCCGTTGGAGCACTGCCATTCGATGTGAACGTAGTGCGGCCAGACGTTCTGATGTGTTCTGGGTATAAGTGGTTGCTAGGACCCTACTCGGTTGGGCTTACATATTTTGGTCCAAGTTTTGATGATGGTGAGCCATTGGAAGAGACTTGGATCGGGAGAGAGGGAAGTGAGGATTTTGAGCACCTGGTTGATTACAAGGCAGGTTACCAACCGGGAGCGATTCGCTACGATGTGGCACAGCGATCCAATTTTGCACTCTTGCCGGTTGCAGTTGCCTCGCTGCGCCTAATCACTAAGTGGAGCCCAGGCCGCATCCAAGCCTACTGCATGGGCCTTACTGGCAATCTCTTCGAGGAGGTGGAGGAGTTGGGTTTCAGAGTCGAAGATGCTCGCTGGCGCAGTGCCCATCTATTCGGACTACGGATGCCGAAGGGCTTAGAACTGGTCGAGCTTCAGCAGGCTCTTAAGGCACGTGGAGTTTCAGCGTCACTCCGCGGTAGCGCACTCCGTGTATCACCAAATGTGTACAATGATGCTGCAGATGTATCAGCCCTACTAGAAGGGTTGAGGCAAGCAGTGGCGGTTTAGCGTCCCGCGCGAACCCCAAAAACAATTTCGGCTTTGTCACCGATGCGAATAGAATGTTCCTGGAACCAACCTTGGCGCACCTCGAGACCAAACATCGCTGGAGCTGCACTCGGGTAGGAATCGGTGACCAGGGGCTCCATAGCAATGATGTCGACGATTACGTAGGAAGGATCCATATATGCGATATCCAATGCGACGTAGGTATTCGCCATCCAAAATGAGCGAACCTGGTTATCGGTGAACACGAAGAGCATACCCGTGCCATCAGGCAGCTCATCCCGATACATAAGGCCTTGAGACCGTTCTTCCGCAGTGGCAGCCACTTCCGCGACAACCGTGTCATTCCCGAATATCACCCAGGCATGGCCAGCTGGAGGTTGAGACTCTGAGTCGGTTGCTACTCGACTCGACCTAACCTCAGTCCGAGCAAGCGCTTCGCCTTCAGCATTGCTGCAGCTTGATGTGATCAGTAGCCCAGCTGGCACTAAGAATAAAAGCCTATACAAATATCGCGTTATGTGCGGCTTGAAGTTGTTGGATTCGATCACGAGCAGGCTCCCGTTTGGTTACTTACCCCCTTAGTTTAACCAGCTATCGTCAATTTTCAGAAGGGTCCCGCCACTCAGGCGTCGGAGGGTCAAGTATGTTAGATCCAGAGTTACTCGAGATTCTTGTCTGTCCTGAAACTAAACAGCCGATTCGGTTGGCTGATCCTGCAGTTGTCCAGAAGCTCAATGTGGCGATTGCTGAGGGTTCCGTAAGCAACAAGGGTGGAGAGCCAGTCTCAGAAAAAATTGAGGAAGGCTTGATCCGTGAGGATGATCGTTGCTTGTATCCTATACGCGACGACATTCCGATCATGTTGATCGACTCAGCGATTCCTCTCAGCACGGATATGGCGTCGGACTGATGCCGTTAGGGTCGAGGAAGGCGCGCTACGCGCTGCCTCTTCTGATCTGGAGCCTTGTGGGATGCTGGGGGTCCTCGCCGAACCTTAGCCGTGGCGAAGTACTGTTTGATACGTGTAGACTCTGTCACGGATCTGATGGTTTGGGCAATCCAGGTCTTCAAGCACCAGCGATCGCTGGCCTTCCACAATGGTATATCGAAGGGCAGCTGGAAAAATTCAGAACGGGCATAAGAGGGGTTCGTCTTGAGGATGCCCCAGGCATGCTTATGCGTCCATCTGCAGTAGCGTTAGGTGAGGAGCGTGATATTGAAGCAGTGGCTGAGCACGTGGCCTCGCTCTCTCCGGATAGAGAAGTAAGCGTTGCTCTAGAAGGGCATGCAGAAGCAGGTGGCGCAACCTATAACGGCGTCTGTAGCGCTTGTCACGGCCCAAATGCTAACGGTAACGAGGTTTTGGGCGCCCCGCCGCTCGTGCTTTTAGACGCTTGGTATATGCTTACGCAGTTACGGAACTTTAAGACGGGAATTCGTGGTAGTCACCCAAGAGACACCTGGGGCATGACCATGAAAATCAATGCAGAGGCGCTGTCGGATGACGATATGAAGGATGTTATCACTTACATCAGTACACTACGCTGATAGCGTCCGGATCTTTTGACATAAGATCTCAAGAGATATTGCGTCGCTTATTCCGCAGAAAGTCCATCATGATGTACTGACCTAGGGTCATGGTGTTAGTGAAGTATGCCTTCCCTCGTGCAATTTCAGAGACTTTCTGGACGAACTGGACCAGGTAGGGGTCATCTGCAAGCATGAACGTATTGATCAGAATTCCAGCTTTTCTGCATGCGGTTACTTCTTGGAATGTCCTCTTCAATATGTTGGGGTCGAGTGCTCCAGAGTTGGTATAAACTCTTCCATCAGGCAAAGTCATTGCACTTGGTTTGCCGTCCGTAATCATGATGATTTGACGCATATCTTTCTTTTGGCCTAAGAGTAGGCGTCGCGACATCTCAAAGCCCTCTGCTGTATTCGTATGAAACGGGCCAACTTGAGCCTTGGAAAGCTGAGAGAGCGGAATTTCTTGTGCTCTATCTCCGAACGTGATCACACGGAGCGAATCTCCTGGGAACTGAGCACGGATCATGTGGGACATAGCGAGGGCGACCCTTTTCGCAGGAGTAAAGCGGTCTTCGCCATAAAGGATCATCGAATGCGAGACGTCGAGCATCAAAACCGTGGCGCAGGATGAGCGGTACTCAGCTTGGTGGACCATTAAGTCCCCATAATTGAGTTCCAGGGGGATAGACATCCCCTCGCGTTCGATAGCCTTCTTGAGAGTTGCTGGAATATCTAGGTTGAGTGTATCTCCAAACTCATAAGGCTTTGAGGCTGCTTCCGCTTCTATGCCTGTTGCAAGATGTGGGGTGTCGTGCGCGCCCGCGCTCGCTTTACCGATTGCTGACATTAATCCCTTTAGTGCACTGTGTCCGAGAAAGTCCATACCTTTTTGTGTGAGATTAAACTGCATCTGCTGAGCAGCTTGCTTCTCTTCGTCGATCTTACCATGTCCGGTTACATCGTAGGTCGCGCCCGGTAACTGAGTGTTGCCCGTCTCGAGGTTGATGTAACCTGCTTCGACCATTCTCTGGATAAGGTCGTCCAACATTTGCGCGATCTGCTGCTGTATACTTTGATCACCTTCGCCCTCACCACGGAGTTCCTCGATCATCTCCGGCGTGAGTTGCCCACTTTCTATGAGTGCTTTCAGGAGGGCGTTCTTGAGCGAGTCTGTACTATTGGGATCTTCTGTACCGGACCAACCCCAATAGGGGTGGTAGTGTGCTCCGCCCGCGAACCCACCATCCATTAGGAAGTCGGAGAGCATTTCGAGAAGTGATTCTAGGTTTAGGGCATCGAGCCATCGGCCCTTGTACTTAGAGTAAGTTGTGAAACGCATGACACCATGCTAGGGCTAGAGATACTTTGCCGCCATGAAGCAGCCTTCAGACACCAGCTCATCCGGATCATCACCTAACCAGTTGGGTGATTTTCATAGCTCCCTCCTTCAATACTATGATCGTTTTCGCCGCGACCTTCCCTGGCGTGGAGAAACGGATCCGTATCGCATCCTGGTCTCAGAAATCATGCTGCAACAGACGAGAGTAGAAACGGTACTCCGGTATTATGAATCTTGGCTTAAACAGTTCCCAACTTTAGGGACACTTGCTTCAGCTGACTCCACAGAGGTACTCAAGGCTTGGGAGGGATTGGGCTACTATAGGCGAGCGAAGAATTTGCATAGAGCCGCAAAGCATATTCGAAATGTCCTGGGTGGGCGCTTTCCGACTTCTTCTAGGGACCTAAGACAACTTCCAGGAGTGGGGCAATACACAGCAGGGGCCGTTGCGAGTATCGGGTTTGGAGAGATTGTTCCGGCTGTAGATGGCAATGTGCGGCGTGTTCTGGCTAGGCTCTTTGATAAGCATGAACCTGGGGTTCGTTGGCTGAATCACACTGCTGCCAGCCTGGTCGATAAGGATCGTCCAGGCGACTGGAATCAGGCCTTGATGGAACTGGGTGCAATGATTTGTGCACCCAAGAATCCGCGATGTGAGGACTGCCCGGTACAACGATGGTGTACCGCACACGAGCAGGGCACACAGGCCCTGTCTCCTGCTGGAATCCGGAGAGCACCTGCACGGGAAATCTTTTTCTTACTGGTTATACTCCAGACAGAAGAAGGCGAGGTCATGCTTGTACGGCGGCCCGATAAGGGGCTTCTAGCTGGTATGTGGGCCTTCCCTGAACAGGAATTGCCCAAGCCTTTAGACTGTTCGACTACATCTAGAGATAGGGCGATCGGGCTTGCGATGACGCTTGGGGCTGAGGTGGTGGGGCACGCTTCAGCTTTGGCAGAAATTCAGCACCGTTTCACACATCTCCAGGCGAGATACCGACCCTGGGTTGTTCCCGTAGCGAAACTACTTACCGGCGAGGGAAGTATGTGGATGACACCCGGTGAGCCAGTAGATTTTCCGATCCCAGCAGCTCAACACAAGGTTTTGGATGCACTAGCCGAATGTCGAGCTACTCCAGATAGCTTAGAGTCACACACAGGCAATCCCATTTGAATTAGATAGTTAGGTCGCCTGGCTCATCGAAGCCTTGATAGTCCTCCTCGGTTTCCGGGCGCTGGTAGGGTGCGCGGGTATATCCGGCCGAGCTTCGAGCAATACGCTTCTGTGACACAAGCGCTTCGAGTACGAGTTCACAGGCAGCTGATTTGACACCACTTCCTGCGGACACCTTAGCCAATCCTACATTCTCGATTAATTCAATAAGGCCAGGAACAGTTTCATACCCTTGCACACAGGCTGATGCGGAAGCGTCTTCACCCACCTGTAGGGCACCTCCTGTCTCAAAATACTCTATGATCTCGTCGACATCGGCACCGCCCGCCCTGATGTCAAAAGTGAGGGAGGAACTTTGTTGAATGAGTTCACGCGCGATCTTGTCAGCCCCATGGAGTTCGCCCTCGTACTCGAGTTCCATCTTTCCAGTGATTGCGGGAAGGGCAGCATATAGGTCAGCGATGCGAGGAACCGTGATATCCTCACCGTGCTGCAGCGCACGGCGTTCCGCGTTTGATACGATTGTCTCCATGATTGTTATTGGCATGCGTTGGCTGACACCCGAGCGCTGATCAATACGTCGGTCATCACGAGCCAGAAACGCGATTCGCTCGACAGTTTCTTCAACGAAATCAGGGATTTCAACGCACATGCCGTCACGAGCTACCCAAGCTTCTTGGCGAGTAATATCGATACCAGTTTCAATCTCGTCTGGGTAATGCGTGAGGATCTCCGCGCCGATCCGATCTTTCAATGGAGTGATGATTTTGCCACGGGCTGTGTAATCCTCTGGATTTGCAGTAAAAACCATGAGCACATCTAGAGGCATCCGAATTGGGTACCCCTTAACTTGCACATCCCCCTCTTCTAGCAGATTAAAGAGTCCGACCTGAATTTTTCCTGCGAGATCAGGAAGTTCATTAATAGCAAAAATTCCTCGGTTGGCCCGTGGTAGTAGACCGTAGTGGATCGTCATCTCATCTGCGAGGATGTGTCCGCCGCGTGCAGCTTTGATTGGATCAACGTCACCCAGCATATCAGCGATTGTCACATCTGGCGTCGCGAGCTTCTCCACATATCTGCTGTCCCGGTGGACCCATGCCACTGGCGATGCGTCACCATCCTGCTCGATAAGTTGGCGGCCATACTTTGAAATTGGAGCAAGTGGATCATCGTTTGTTTCACTTCCAGCTAAGACCGGCACTTCTTTATCCAAAAGCGCCACGAGCTCGCGCAGAATACGGCTTTTCGCCTGACCACGGAGTCCGAGGAGAATGAAATCGTGTTGTGCGAGGATCGCATTCACGATTCTGGGTATGACGGTATCCGCATAGCCTCTTATTTCTGGGAAAAGCGTTTCGTTTTTCTCTAGTTTCTTGAGTAGATTCTCACGCATCTCCTGCTTAACTGAGCGTGTCTTATAGCCTTCTGACTTTAGTTCACCAACCGTGGACGGGCGTTGCTCACTCATCCTTCTAAAACTCCTGACCTTTGCAGTCTGTAATTGATGAATTGGCTAGCGACCCGCAGCTAGGGTAGAGCACGGTGCGCAAGTTGGCGATCTTATAAGGTTGACATGGTACACGCATCTGGACGTCCAGGTCCGGGTGGTTCGTTTTTATCCACTGCATCCTGTAATACTGGAGTGAAGATGCCGACAGTCCCTGACCATGTAAGCACTTCCGTCAAACTACTTGATGTGCAACCGGCTCTCCCAAGCGAGCGATTTCTAGTCGCTGAGCCGCCGGACCCGGAAGCGGTACCGATGGATGTGATTTTTGTTGGTGGAGGACCAGCTGGTCTTGCAGGGGCGATAGAGCTGGCTCGGCTCGTTCAACGTGATCGTGAAACTGGTGGTACACTCGGCGAGGTCGAGATTGGTGTACTGGAGAAGGCAGGTCAGCTTGGCGAACACAATCTCTCCGGCGCGGTTGTGGATCCGAGTGCTTTTCATGAACTGTTTCCTGAACTCTCGATTGATGACTTTCCACTCCGCCAGCCTGTTGGTAAAGAGTCTGTATATCTGCTTACGCAATCAGCCTCTATCCCAGTTCCAGTGCCGCCCACGATGAAAAACCATGGGAACTATCTAGCCTCCATCTGTGAGATTGTCCGTTGGCTTGGAGCCAAGGCTGAGGAGTATGGCGTCAATGTATTCCCAGGGTTCCCGGTTGATTCGCTGCTCACCGATGAGGGCAGGGTTGTTGGGGTTCGCACCACACCTGCTGGATTGGGACGAGACGGGAAGCCTAGTGGTCCTGAAGCAATGTCAGCTATGGACCTGAGTGCAAAAGTCACAGTCCTGGCAGAGGGGACACGGGGCCCGCTCTCGCAAGCTTGGCTCAAGTGGAAGGGTATTGGATCGGAGAACCCGCAGATTTTTGCACTTGGCGTGAAGGAATTGTGGAAGGTCAAAACTCCACTCGATCGTGTAGTTCATACGATGGGATGGCCCTTAAGTACCAAGACGTTCGGCGGCAGCTTTATGTATCCCTTAGCGGATGATCTCGTCGCTCTTGGACTTGTGGTAGGCCTAGATTATCCAGATGCGCGCTTTGATGTGCACGAAGCCCTTCAGAAAATGAAGATGCACCCTCTTTTTCACCGATATCTTGCTGGTGGTGAAATGATGGAATGGGGTGCTAAAACCATTCCGGAAGGAGGGTATTACTCAGTGCCTTCCAGGCGTCATGGAGATGGATTGTGCATTGTGGGAGACTCCGCTGGGTACGTTGAGGTGTCCTCGCTCAAAGGCATCCACTATGCCATGCACTCGGGGATCTTGGTTGCTCGGCAAATCTTCGAAGCCCTTAAGCTGGGTGATACATCAGAAGCAGCTCTCTCTGGTTACTCATCATCAGTCGATGCTAGCGTAATCATGAGAGATCTGAGGAAGCGTCGTAATATGAGACTTGCGTTCAAGGACGGGTTACTTGCCGGGGGATTGCGGGCCGGCCTTATGACGCTGACAGGAGGAGCTGTTCCAAGCGGCAAGATTATGATCGAGGAAGACGCAGCGAAGATCCGTCAGCTTGGAAAGGTACAAGAGCAATTCAGGCCTGATGGGGACCTGACATTTTCGAAGGCTGATGCGGTATATAAGTCAGGGAATCAAACCCGTGACGACATTCCGCAGCATCTCATTGTTGGGGAGGATATTACTCCTGAGGTGGCAGAGATGCTCGAGCATATGTGTCCGGCAGGAGTATACGAGCGAGACGGGACAGAGCTCATTATCAACGCTCCAAACTGTATTGACTGCAAAGCAACAGACGTAGTTGGCCCACGGTGGACACCCCGAGAGGGTGGCAGTGGCCCAACTTATCGACAGATGTAGTTGATCGGCCGGGTTGTCGGTCAGCGTCTAATATTTTCCGGTTCGGTGACCCCGTCAGTGGGAAAATTAATGATTCCTCCAAGCTGGAGGGTGAGGGAAGCAGTATCGATGTAGTCAGCTGCTCGCATGATACGACCACCCTCTAACTCGATGATGGTTGCACCATTGAATACGACCTCGCGACCGGTCACGAATGGAACTTGATCGCCCATGGGTCGATTCTGGACAGCAGAAAAAACCCATTCCCCCACAGCCATGGTAGGGCCAGTGTTTATACGACCCATGTTCATATAGATATCGTCGCCCCACTCATGCGCGTTGGTTAGATATCCAACAATCTCAGGGATTCCCTGGTAGGTGAGCTGATTAGCGAAGTCATCGTAGGTTGCTTCCGGCCAAAAAAGATCAGCGATCAGGGCAGTGTCTGCACTTTCAACTGCTGTTGCCAACATCAAGATCTTGAGTTCAGACTCAGGTGCAGTGGTCGAGTTGGTGGAGGTTCCTGACGGCACGCACGCTATGGCCATCAATACTGATAGTGACGCTAAGCGCATGATTATTTGTTTGGCGGTATTAGTTGATTGGAGCATGTCGGGTGATACCTCGATCACACTTCCTATTACAAGCCATTTGGGTAGCCAAGAGCTTTTCAAGATTCTTCCTCACCAACCTGTAAGCGGACACCCTCTTCAGTGAGAACCAACTTGGGCATCAACTTTGGAATAGTTGCACTTCCTATTCCTCTGAGGGCATCTCCGACAGTTCTATAATCGGCAAGCCGCTGGAGTGTGTCTATCGTAGGGAAGATCATAGGCAGTGTCCCCGCCTGGTTACGCGACAAAGCTTCTTTGGGGCTAAGCCAGAGTGCGTCCGTCATCTCTCGTGGATCAAAGATCGGTTCCGCATTTTCTTGAACACGTGCTGCAAAGAAACGTGTATC
The DNA here is from genome assembly GCA_963934665.1 of uncultured bacterium. Taxonomy (GTDB): domain Bacteria; phylum Gemmatimonadota; class Gemmatimonadetes; order Longimicrobiales; family Gaopeijiaceae; genus UBA1142. The sequence continues at coordinate 30,360 of CAWVZF010000014.1, forward strand.
GAAGCGACGAGGTTCTCGCTCAGGTGTAATCCAATGCGCAAGGTATTCAATAGAGGATCCGTCGATACGACAAGACAGATCCTCTAAGACTTCATTGAAAGATACCGACCCTTCCATTAGACCATTTCTTAGAACTTCAACCTCGACATTTTCCGCTGCAGTAGGTAGAGCTTGAGCGCTAGGCCCAAGACCCACAAGAATCCCAGTTTCCTCAAACGCCTCACGTAACGCAGCGATATAATACGCAATGGCTGGGGGGCTAGTCCCTACGAGGCCGAGACGGGCTGCAGCAGTTTCAGTTGTCAGCCTGTCGACGCTCGCGGACATCTTCTTTGTCCAGTCAGCTGGATCAACCTGCCCGCCTGGGAACACATAAGCACCGGGTACAAAACTGGCGTTACGGTCTCGTTTCAAGAGTAGAACTTCCATCTTGGACGGTGAGTCTCTTAAGAGAGCAATTGTTGCCGCTGGCTTAGCTGGCACCGGTGGATGAGAAGGGTGTTCGAGACTCTTCATGAATCTTTCGGGTAGATTCTCGAAAGGGATTAGGAAACCCGAGTCCGTCATTAGCGTTCCAGTTGAGCTAGCTCTGTGTCGAATATAAGAAATCTCTTACCTACTATGCTTATTCTTAGGATAATACGCAGCTAGTGGCGTGATCAGGAAGAATATGTCAAGCTAATCGCCGCTACTTCAGTGAAAAAGTGGCACGCTGAAAACGAGCGTGACTGTCACTATGGCAGGTTTTCCTGCGTTCTGGGCACAGAAATGACTCTGATTTCTGGCAAGAAACCTGCAATGACGCAGATAGGCCAGTGAGAACAGCAACCCATCATCGATTCCGGAGATAGTTAGGTGACCGAAAAACAACCGTCCACATCAACAGATGAGAACGGAAACAGTGAGGATATCATGAGCGAGCGATTCACACTCCCGGTACTTCCTCTACGAGATACGGTAGTGTATCCCGGTGTGGCAGTGCCCATCTCAGCTGGTCGACCTGGAACTGTGGAAGCAGTTCAGGAGGCGTTGGATGGCGATCGTCGCATGTTTGCTGTAGCTCAGAAAGACAACGTCGATGACCCACTTCCGGAATATCTCTATAGCGTAGGAACTGTGGTTCGGATTATCCAGACACACAGGATGCGCGGAGGGATGCAACTTCTGGTGCAAGGTGAGGGCAGGGCCCAGGCTCTGTCGTATCATGATGAAGGTCAGGCAATGCTGCACGCCGTATTGCTTGAGATGAATACACAGGAGCCTCAAAACCTCAGTGATCCAGCATTTCAGGCTCTAGACCGGGAGTTAAGAGACCGGGCAGCAGAACTAGGTACTCGTAGAGGAGTGCCAGCCGAAGCACTAAACCAACTCATTCAAGGTGTTGATGAACCCGGGCCCTTTGCGGACCTCGTTGCTTTCTACCTTGAACTTGATACTGGTGACAAACAAAAACTCCTAGAGACCCTGGCAGACGAAGAACGAATGCGAGCGTGTCTCGTCGCGGTGGAGCGCGAGCTTGCACGGATTGATGCACAGGAAGAGATCCAGGCACAGGTCCAGACTGAGCTAGGTGCACGCCAGAGAGAGATGCTGCTCAGGGAGCAGCTTAAGGCGATTCAAAAAGAGCTTGGAGACGAAGAGGAACGGGACGATATCGAAGAAATGCGGGACCGAATTGAGGAACTCGAACTCACTGAGGATCAGAGGCTCGAGATCAATCGGGAGTTACGCAGACTAGAGCGAACGAGCCCTCAATCAGCAGAATATCAAGTGATCCGTACGTTCCTTGAATGGATCACAGAACTACCCTGGAACGAGCGAACCGAAGAGAAGATTGATTTAGCAAGGGCCGAAACGATACTGGAAGAAGATCACTACGGGCTCGAAGACATCAAGGACCGCATCCTGGAGTTCTTGGCAGTTCGTAAGCTTCAACTTGACCGCATGAGCGAACAGGAGGTAGAACAGGAAGCTGAAACTGACGAGGAAATGTCTGAGTCTGAGTCAAGCGAAGAGGAAAGTGAATTAACACCCGAAGATGCTTCGTCTGGCCGGGGCCCGATTCTTCTCTTCGTTGGACCCCCAGGTGTCGGTAAGACATCAATTGCGCAATCGATCGCCAGGTCCCTGGGGAGAA
>CAWVZF010000015.1:0-32071 GCA_963934665.1 uncultured bacterium
CTCGAGCACGCTGGGAGAGGATGTGTCAGATCCGAGCTGAGAAGTTTGATCTCGTACTCCCTAAGGCGATGCGCGATAACCAATTGGATATGTGGATCGTTGTAATGAGAGAAGGATTGCTTGATCCAATGTGGGATGCACTTGGCAGGGGGTATGTGGGTGATTGGGCTTATTACGTGTTTACAGCTCAGGGAGCACGGGTTGAACGTTCAGCCCTTGGGGTTGGGGGGTACATGCTAGAACAGTGCGGAGTGTACGACTATTTCGGCAGTGCAGAGGAGTTAGCCGACTTCGTTACTGAGCGAAATCCGGACCGTATTGGTGTGAATATTGCTGAATCAATCGGCGGAGCAGATGGGCTTTCTCACACATCTTATCTCCACTTGAAAGAGAGACTGGGCTCCTACGGTGACCGTCTTGTTTCTGCAGAGCGTTTCGTCTCGGACTTTCGTGCTACTAGGGTAGCTAGCGAGATCGCAGCTTTTGCTGAAGCAGGTGAGTTCTCGCGAGAGATTGCCGAGCGTGCCCTATCGAACCAGGTCATAACGCCTAGTGTGACTACGCTTGAGGATGTCGCATGGTGGATTTGGGACCAGCTCCTAGAAAAAGGCCTAGAGTCTTCATTTGATATGCCCTCTGTGTACATAACAGGGCCTGACGGCATAGTAGCAACATCGTCTGACCGAATTATCCAGAGGGGCGACCTCCTCATGATCGATTGGGGTGTGGGGTTCCTCGACTTCTATACAGATATGAAGCGCATTGCCTATGTATTGCATGAAGGCGAGACAAAGGCGCCAGTAGGAATCCAAAATGCATTTGATCAAGCACTCAAAGTGCGTGATGTGATGAAATCAACCATCAAACCCTCTAACACTGCTCAACAGGCACTGGACGTAACGTGGGAGGCAATCGAAGCTGCGGGCTTTAATCGGATTGAATTCAATCAGCCGTCTACTGATCCGGCGATAACAGATGTTGTGATTGGACCTCACTCAGTAGGTAACTGGGGGCACGGTTTTGGTCCATCACTCGCGTTCTTCAATCCCACTAGATTGACCTATGAGTTGAGGCCGGGAACTTTGATTTCCGTAGAACTGTTTGCGTACACATCTAATCCGGAGTGGGATGGGGCAAAGGTGCGCATTCCACTTGAAGATGACGCAGTGGTGACCGAACGGGGAATCGAGTGGTTGTACCCTGTTAACAATCGCATCCTTCTTATCAAGTGATGTATGAAATCTGAGGTCTTGAACTTCGAACAATTCGAAGCGTTTACCTTTGATTGTTACGGAACACTCATCGATTGGGAATCCGGTATTCTTGCTGGCGTCCGTGTTATTCTTGAAACCCACGATATGGATGACCAGGACGACAATGGAATTCTTGAACGGTTCGGACTTCTAGAGGCAGCTGCAGAAGCGGGAGCTTTCCGTCCGTACCGATCTGTTTTGGAAGAGGTAGCATTCGGCTTCGGAGAGGTATATGGATTCGCGACCAGTAGGGAAGAGGCAAGAAGATTTGCGGAATCAGTTTCATTCTGGCCTCCGTTCTCTGACAGCATAACAAGTCTTCAACTACTATCATCAAGATACCGCTTAGCCATTGTATCGAATGTCGACGACGACCTCTTCTCTAATTCAGCCCGACAGCTTGGAGTAGTCTTTGAGCAGGTGGTCACGGCAGAGCAAGTCCAGAGCTATAAACCCGACCCAACTCATTTCCACGAAGTCCTAAGCCGTCTTGAGCTCCCGCCGGAACGGGTCCTGCATGTTGCCCAGAGCCTCTATCACGATATTGGTCCGGCAACAGAACTTGGACTCAAGTCCGTTTGGGTGAATAGACGGGCAGGAAAAGATGGTGGAGGTGCTACAAAGCCTTCCAGCGCGATTCCTGATCTTGAGGTCTCTGACTTGATGGCTTTAGTGGACGTCGTTGGTATCGAAACAAACCTAAGAACACCAGTGCAGCTATAAGCATTAGGACTTGGGATTATGAGGCACCTGTAGGCCTGCTTCTGGCAGGCCTACAGGTGCCAGCCTATTCTTCTGGGCCCCGCAAGCGGGGATACTCAGTGATTCACCCTACATTCTTACGGAGGCTGTCGTGAGAGCAATCCTCTCCTTCCTTGGGCTCACCCTTTTGCTGACAGGCACAGTCGAAGCCCAACAGGCAACTCGGACCGAGCCGGTGACTGGTATCCGAGACAACGGCACTGGCTTCCATGCGCTAGTAGGCGCACGGGTTGTGACCGCTCCGGGACAGGTCCTGGATGGCGCTACAATAGTAATCCGGAACGGACTCATCCAACGGGTAGGCGGCAATATGCAGCCTCCGGCCGGTGCACGTGTTTGGGACATGGCTGGTCTTACGGTCTATCCGGGGTTCATCGATGCCCATGCGGACCTGGGGATGGACGCCGTTCCTGAAGGGGGCGATGTAGGACCGACCCATTGGAACCCACAGGTTCGGGCTTGGTTTAGCACCACGATGAACCTCCAGGATGATGCTGACCGGCGAGCGGCGCTACGCTCGCAGGGGTTTGGAACGGCTCTGGTCGTGCCCAAACAGGGTATTTTTCGAGGTACAGCTTCGGTTGTGAACTTGGGTGACAACGGGGTCCGAGACCGCGTACTTCGACCCGACCTAACCCAGGCTGTGGGCTTCCAACGTTCCTTCCAGTTGGGTGGGGCCTACCCCAACTCAGCCATGGGGACTATTGCGCTAATTAAGCAGACGTTCATGGATGCGGACTGGTACATGAGGGCGTGGGGCGCGTACGAGTCCAGTGGTCGTGCATTTCTGCCTCCCGAGACCAGCGAAGCTTTGGCAGCACTTGAGGACGCGGTGCAGGGAGATCAGCCGATCGTCTTTGAGACCGGCAGTGAGGAGGAGTACCTACGAGCCCACAAGCTTGCCGCGGAGTACGGTGTGGACGCCTGGTACCGAGGGAGTGGTCAGGAATACCGCATTCTCGATGTACTTCGAGGACGCACCGATCCCCTCATCATACCTTTGAGTTTTCCTGACGCGCCCAATGTCAATGACCCGGAGTCGGCGTTGAACGCCAGTTTGGCCGACCTGCGCGATTGGTATCTGGCACCCACGAGCCCTTCACAGCTGGCGGGGGCCGGGATCCGCTTCGCTATCACCTCCGATGGGCTTTCATCGTTGACCGAATTCCTGCCCAACCTGAGGATCGCGGTGGCACGGGGGCTCTCCACGGATGACGCCTTGGCGGCGCTCACCACCACCCCGGCAGTATGGCTGGGACTCGAGAACACTCACGGTACTATCGAGGAGGGCAAGGTCGCTAACCTCGTCGTAAGTGAGGGCGATCTTTTCACCGAAGAGGCTACCGTCAGAGACGTATGGGTACACGGGCAGGCCTACGGGGTCACTCGCTCACCTCAGGTCGATCCGCGAGGTACGTGGCACATCGCATCTGATGACGAGTGGGGCTTCGAAGCAGAGATCCGTCTTGAGGGCCCACTGAACCGCCTGCGTGGATCCATCGATATCGCAGGTCCCGACGGTGCCACGATAAATCTGGCCTCGGCAGAGGTCGTGGCCGAGACCGGCCGGATTGAGGTGCGTTTTGACGGGGAGGACCTGGGATATGAAGGAGTTGCTCTCCTGGCAGGTTCCGTACAGGGGCAGGAATTCTACGGCTGGACCTCCCTTCCTAACGGGGCAGACCCATCTTTTCGCGGGTCTCGCACAGAAGCGTACGAGGGAGCTGCACGCGGCACCGTGGCTATGAATGTCCCTGAGATCGACCTGCCGTTCATCCGACCCATGATGGAGTTCGGGCGGAGTTCGATCCCCGCGCAGCCCGCTGCTGTTGTAGTGCGTAACGCTACCGTCTGGAGCCAGGGTCCACTGGGACAGATGGAAAACGCTGACCTCTTGGTCCAGGCAGGAAAGGTGGTGGCGGTAGGTCCTGATCTCGACGCGCCAAGGGGTGCGATGGAGATCGACGCTACTGGCAAGCACGTGACGCCTGGGCTGATCGACCCCCACATCCATGCCGGGGTCAGCGCGGTCAACGAAAGCGGTTTCGCCATCGTTCCCGAAGTGCGTATGGGCGACGTGGTAACGCACAACAACATCTGGATGTACCGCCAGCTTGCCGGCGGGCTCACGACTGCTCATATCAAGCATGGTTCCGCGAACCCGATCGGAGGAGAAAACGTTTTTGTAAAGCTCCGCTGGGGTTCTTTGCCCGAGGATCTCAAGCTGGAGGGCGCCCCCCGGACGGTGAAGTTCGCGTTGGGAGAGAATCCTAAGCGGCGTCAGGGGCGTTATCCGGACACCCGAATGGGAACGCAGGAGATCATCCGTGACCACTTTCTTGCTGCCCGCGACTACGAGCGGGAGTGGCAGCGTTGGGAGGCTAGTGGAGAGGGCATACCTCCCCGCCGCGACCTGCGCATGGAGTCGATCCTCGACATCCTGAACCAGGAACTACTCATCTCGTCACACGGTTACCGTGCCGACGAATTCTTAGCTCTGGTCCGTCTGGCCGAGGAGTTCGGCTTTCGGGTGCAGACCTTACAGCACGGGATTGAGGCCTACAAGATCGCTCCTGAACTGGCTGCCTCTGGTGTGGCAGCAGTCGTATGGAGTGACTGGGGCGGGTTCAAGATGGAGGCGTACGACGCTTCCGTGTACAACGCCCGTATCCTGATTGAGGCGGGTGTAGTGACATCACTCCACTCCGACAACAATGAGATTGCTAGCCGCATGAACTGGGAAGCGGGTAAGCTGCTGCGCACCGGTCTCACCCCTGTACAGGCGCTTTCGACAGTGACCAACCAAGCCGCAAAGGCCGTAGCCATCGATGCCCGTGTGGGTTCACTCGAGGCGGACAAGGACGCTGATTTCGTTATCTGGAGTGGCAACCCCCTATCTCAGTTCACCCGGGCTGAGCAGACCTGGGTAGATGGCCGACGTTACTTCTCTCTCGAAGAGGATGCAGTCATACGCCAGCAGATTGATCGTGAGCGTACTCAGCTTATACAGGCCATCCTTTCCATAGAGGGGAATGGGGACATGCGCGAGCGGCGTGGGAGCAACTGACTATGACTATGACTATGAAGAAGCGAGGAGCTATGACGGGCTGTCTATCCAGGAGTGGTAGTGTGACCACAGTGACCCTAGCTCTAGCAATGGTAGCTATGGCCGCCTCTCTGTTGCCATCAGCCGCGGTGAAGGCGCAGGTGCGGATGACCGTCCCACCTCAGTCCGAAGCAGTGGCGTTAAGAGGAGCCACCATCCACACCGTGACAAACGGGGTGATTGAAAACGGCACCATCTTGTTCGAGAACGGGGTGATCAGAGCGGTCGGCACCGACGTAGAGATTCCCGCGGGGACTCGCGTGGTGGACGTTTCTGGAAAGCATATCTACCCGGGCCTCATCGATGCCTACAGCACGGTGGGGATCAGTGAGATCGGTTCGGTGGACGTCTCGAGTGACGTCAACGAGCTGGGCGACTTCAATCCCAACGTACGAGCTGAGGTGGCGGTCAACGCAGAGAGCCGCCATATCGGCACCACGCGTTCCGCTGGTGTGCTCGTGAGCCTCACTACGCCGGAGGGTGGCCTCATCTCCGGCATGTCGTCGGCAATGAGCCTTGAGGGTTGGGATTGGGAGGAGATGTCTATTGAGTCCACCGCGGCATTAAACGTGAACTGGCCCAACCCCAATTCCAGAGGTGGTCGGGGCGGTAGGGGTGGCCGGGGCCGAGGCTTCGGGCCTGGCCCACAGGAGTCTCCTCCTACCTATGCTGGACAGGTCCAGCAGCTCAAGGACTTCTTCGCTGAGGCGCGGGCATATCGCGATGCTACCACCGCAGGTGAAGAAGTGCGGACCGATTCTCGTTATGCTGCGATGATTCCAGCCCTCGATGGGGAGATCCCGGTAGTGGTGTCAGCGGATGGTGCCGCTCAGATCAACGATGCGATCACCTGGGGCCAGGAAGAGGGAGTGCGGCTTGTGATCCGTGGAGGAGGCGATGCCATTCACGTGGCTGACCGGTTAGCGGCCAACGATATCCCGGTGATCCTCACCTCGACCATGGCGGCACCTGGTCGGGATTACGAGGGGTACGATGGAGCCTACACCATGCCGGCCCGCCTTCACGAAGCGGGAGTAAAATTCGCCATTTCAGGTGGGTCAGGAGCCCTCTATACGAACCGACTGCCCTGGGAAGCGGGGGTTGCCGTTGCGTTTGGGCTTCCCGAAGAAGAAGCCCTGAAAGCAGTGACAATCAACGCTGCAGAGTTCATGGGGATCAGTGACCAGGTGGGTTCGCTAGAGCCAGGAAAGCAGGCGACACTGCTTATCACCACAGGAACCCCACTGGACATGACCAGCGATATCGAGCAGTCCTACATCCAGGGCCGCGAGATCGATATGAACGACATCCAAAAGCATTTCTTCGAGAAGTACATGGAGAAGGTAAGGCAGAACAGGCGGGTGGTGAGCTAGCAGTCTGCGGCGGCTCCCTCTCCTATCCAGTCACTTGAGTCGTAACGGGCTCCTAGCCCTCAGGGGTTGGGGGCCCGTGGGTCTTCAGGCATATGACTTAGTGGTAGTGTGAGATGGCAGGCCAGATTTGCCTACAACCAGCTACTCAGAACTGAACTAGAGGTAGGGGTTTTCACCCGATGAGTGATCGGTAATGTCATGGACGCCTGTGAGCTCTGGGATAGCTTCTCGCAGCATGCGTTCCACACCTTGCCGGAGAGTCGCAGTGGAAAGCGCACAACCCTGGCAACCACCACTCATCTCGACGAAAATGTCTGTCTCTTCGACGTTCACCAGAGAAATCATTCCCCCATGTGCTGCAATTGCTGGGTTCACCTGAACCTCAAGGACCTCACGGACCCGCTCCGCAATCTGACCCTGTGGTGGATCTTGAGATTTCTTGGGTTCATTCGACCCTAGGGTGCGCACTTCAAACCCGCTCTCGTTAATCCTGTCCACATAGTCGACTGTCGCACCATCAAGTTGGCTCACAAGAGATTGCTTAACCAAGATTGAGAATCCACCTACATCTTCTTCTTGATCGTCTGACTCACGCTCATCGGCTCCAACCAGGGTAAGGTCAAAATGGGGTTTCGAGCCGCTGTCGGCCTGTCTCATGGTAATCCGTAAGGCCTCTAGTTCTCCCTCACTCTCCTCAAGCAGTGAGAGAACAACGTCTCGGGCACGGTCTGTAAAAGTGATCATAGGTTGATCTTAACTGTTGTAATTAATACCCGGTAGCTCATACCCTGAGTTATTCTCCCGGTTTGCTACAGATATGACGTTGATCAGGCTAGGCGCCTCCGGTACCTTTTCCAGCCTATCTACTCCTGTCGGAAGTCCTTGAAAATAAAGGGATTCATGGTGACTGCAGACCTGATGGAGAAGCTTGTATCGCTTGCCAAGCGGCGAGGGTATGTCTTCCAATCATCGGAGATCTACGGGGGTACCGGCTCTGTCTGGGACTATGGGTCTCTTGGAGTTGAACTCAAACGCAACGTCAAGGAGTTGTGGTGGTCCTCGATGGTACATCAGCGTGAAGACGTCGAGGGTGTGGATGCGTCGATCCTAATGCATCCCCGCGTCTGGGAGGCCTCCGGTCATGTAGAAAGCTTCACTGATCCGCTAGTCGAGTGCACGAACTGTCATCGTCGCTTTCGGGTAGACTTGCCTAAGGTAAGGGATGGGCAGTGTCCAGTATGTGGCACAAAAGAGGCCTTTACTGAACCTCGGCTCTTCAACCTTATGTTTAAGACATTCATGGGACCAGTTGAAGATTCGTCCGCGACTGTGTATTTGCGACCTGAGACGGCTCAGGGGATTTTTGTCAATTTCTTGAACATCCAGGGTACGACAAGACAGAAAATCCCCTTTGGGATCGCCCAGATCGGGAAGGCCTTTCGGAACGAGATTACACCCGGGAACTTCATTTTTCGCACACGCGAGTTTGAACAGGCTGAAATGCAGTTTTTTGTGAAGCCTGGAGATGACGAGGATGTTTTTGAAGAATGGAAGGACCTTCGCATGCAGTGGCACCTCGGGCTCGGGATTCGTCCAGAGAAGTTGCGGTTTCATGAGCACGGGACAGACGAGCTGGCACATTATTGTAAGAAAGCGTTTGATATCGAATACGAATTCCCCTTTGGGTGGAAAGAATTCGAAGGCATACACAACCGCACTGATTACGACCTTGCTCGCCACCAGGAGTACTCTGGAAAGCGTCTTGAATACATCGACCCGGCTTCCAATGAACGCTATATCCCCTACGTGGTAGAGACATCAATGGGGGTAGACCGCACTGTGCTTGTTCTACTGGCGGATGCGTATCGGGAGGAAGAAGTTGAGGGTGAAAAAAGGGTTTTACTAGCACTACAGCCCAAGTTGGCACCACTTAAAGCTGCGGTATTCCCGTTGGTGAAAAAGGACGGGATGCCAGAGATCGCGATGAAGCTGATGGGCGATCTACGGTCGTCAGGAGTCCCATCATTCTATGATCAATCGGGTGCGATCGGTCGGCGATATCGTCGGCAGGATGAGATTGGAACGCCATGGTGTATCACAGTCGACGGACAAAGCACAGAGGATGGCACGGTGACGGTCCGGGATCGGGATAGCCTTGAGCAGGACCGGGTAGCCGGAGATCAGGTTGTAAGCTGGGTCACCGATAAGCTTTCTTGATTGATCCTACTAAGTAGAACAAGTGCCCGTTAGATAATAGTTAAGTACCCAAGGGGTTGCCTCGACCCTATACTCACCTGCGGTCAAATGGCTTAGCCATGCGACCGCACTTTGTTCTGCTAAGATCTGGAGATGTCTGTGGCATCTAAATCCGAAGTCTTCAGTTCCCGTTGGGGCATGCTGCTTGCTATGCTCGGCATGGCTGTTGGCACTGGAAATATTTGGCGTTTTCCCCGGATTGCAGCGAGCAATGGTGGAGGATCTTTCCTTGTGGCCTGGGTGGTTTTTCTTCTCGCTTGGTCGGTGCCACTCCTTATACTTGAGTTTGGCATGGGGAAGGGGACACGCAGTGGTTCGATTGGGGCCTTCGTTAAGACACTCGGACCAAAGTTTGCTTGGATGGGTGCGTGGATTGCCTTTGTAGCGACGGCGATCATGTTCTACTACAGCGTGGTAATGGGGTGGACGATTCGTTTTTTCGTTGGAACCCTAACGGGTGAAGTTCCGGGGGAGACACCGAGTGCGTTTTGGGACTCTTTTCATTCTACTGGTGGGGCTCTCATTACCCATGTAATAGCCATGGCAATGGGACTCTTCGTCGTCTCAAGGGGAGTGAGGGGGATTGAAGCTGCGGCAAAGTTTCTAATCCCTAGCCTCATTATTCTTGTCATGGTACTCGCAGTGCGGGCTGTCACACTCCCAGGTGCTAGCGCAGGCCTGGAGTTTCTTTTCACGCCTGATTGGGCTGCATTAGCAAACTACGAGATCTGGATCCAGGCCCTCACGCAAAATGCTTGGGATACGGGAGCGGGTTGGGGTTTAGTACTCACATATGCTCTGTATATGAGAGCGGATGAAGATACCGCACTGAACGCATTCGTGATCGGCTTTGGGAATAACTCAATGTCTCTCCTGGCCGGCATCATGGTTTTATGCACGGTGTTCTCGGTTATGCCGGAAGCTGCCAGCGAAATTGTGGGAGCAGGTAATGAGGGACTAACCTTCATTTGGGTCCCTCAACTATTCCAGCAAATCCCAGGTGGGCGGCTACTCCAAGGGCTCTTCTTCCTGGCTCTCGTATTTGCTGCTTGGACCAGCCTAGTCGCGATGATTGAGCTTGCAAGCAGGATTCTGATAGATCTTGGAATAAAGCGAAGTCGTGCGATTGCAGTCGTTGGCATAGCAGGGATTCTCTTCGGTATCCCGAGTGCGCTTAATTTGAAGATCTTTCACAACCAGGACTGGGTATGGGGTGTGGGGCTCATGGTTTCTGGTTTCTTTTTTGCTTTTGCCGTGCTCCGTTATGGGGTTACGAAGTGGCGAGAGAAATTCATCAACCAGGAAGGCTCAGACATCCATATCGGTGCTTGGTGGGATTGGGCTATGAGATTGGTTGCGGTTGAAGCGGTTGTTCTTGCCCTGTGGTGGTTATGGGAAGCTCGCTCAGACAACTTTGCTGCGACATGGACACTATTTAGTGACGGGAATGTCGGCACAGTGTTAATCCAATTTACAGTCGCCGTGATAGTACTCCGGTTAGCGAACAATTGGTTGGCTAAGACTGTCCAAGCAAAGTGGGATAGCGATGCTGCCATGCTTGAGTGAAGTAGAAGAGATGGATATGACATGAACAGGGCCACAAATACTCTGGAGAGCATGCACTCTCTCTAACGTTCCTCCCATGACGCTCCACGACTCATACGCCAGATTTACTCCTTACGAACTCGCATTTCCTAACCTAGATCATCTTGAGGAACTGATTCTCGGAGTTGAGGAGGAGGCGAAAAATCAAGGTTTGGATCTCTCAAACCTGAACACTTTTTTCGCGATGGGACATGTGGATGCCTTTGTGAGAGAGATTCAGGGTCCAGATGCTTTACCGGAGACCATCTATCAATACGTCACGCTGGTCTTCCATGCCGTGCATTTTAATCAGGCTGGATGTCCTATCTATCTGCTCAGTGAAAATGTGGCCCGCGATCTGCTCGAGAATCATCCGGGCGGACAACCGACACCCCCGCAATCTTCAGGGTATATACAGCTTCCACAGCACCTCCTGTGGATGTCTGGTGCAGACTCAGATACTCCTGAGTCGATTGACGGTGTTTTTTGGGTACTTTCAAATCGTGGAATTCTCCACTCGCTCTTGGTTGCAGGCCTTCGACCCGATCGCCCGGGTTTTGTTATCGTGCCGGTGCCTGAAGCACCAGTATCGGAGGCTAGTAACTGGGTCAACGCGGTAGTACGGAATGGCATGGATGACTTTTCAAGTCAGTTGCCAGGTGGTGAGTTGGACCAACTTCATGCGTTAGAAACATCTGGAGAGGTGCTCAAGCTTTTAGCTCGCTTCTTTGCGTATGTATCGTCCATGCAAGGTGCAGTTGAAAAGATGAGTCCTAGTACCAAAGATCAAGCGGATCCTGTTCCTTCTACTCTCCCTTTTTTCCGAGTTACTCAGAATGCCTAGAGAGTCCAAGAAGGTTCGTATTGCTCGGGCACAGGAGGTGTATGACCTGCTACTGGAGGAGTATCCCGATGCTCACTGTGAGCTAGAATTCGATGATCCGTTTCAGCTGGCAGTATCAACTATACTATCAGCCCAGACTACGGATGTGCGCGTGAATATGGTAACCCCCGAGTTATTCCGCCGTTATCCTGACGCGAAATCACTGGCTTCAAGCATCCAGGACGATGTGGAACACATCATTCGATCCACTGGATTCTTCCGGAATAAGGCCAAGAACATCATCGGGTTTGCCCAGGGAGTTGAGGTAGAACATCGAGGTGAAGTGCCAAGCACTATGGCTGAACTCTCAGCCTTACCTGGTGTTGGACGCAAGACGGCGAATGTGATACTTGGCAATGCCTTTGGCATTGATGAAGGAGTTGTAGTGGATACACATGTAAAACGCCTCTCCACACTCCTCAAGTTCACAAAAGAGAAGACTCCTGAGAGGGTCGAACGTGACCTGATATCGATCTTTCCGAACGAATACTGGACAATGCTATCACACCTCTTGATTTGGCATGGTCGTCGAGTCTGCGACGCGCGCAAGCCTCGTTGCGAAGCCTGTGCGATAAGCCATCTGTGTCCCTCTTCCCGTATCTAGCTACTAAATCAGTCGGTTGAGAAGTAGCAAAAGCCAATGGTGATCAGTAGACAGCGAGTTGACCACCACTAGCATTGCACGTACAGGTTCGGTCGAAAACTAAATTTTTCGAAAGGTTAAGATGCCTGGTCGCCAAGAAGCTGTGGCTCTACTTGAGGAATGGGTCGCAAACAAGGGTCTACGCAAACACATGTATGCTGTCGAGGCTGCTGTGCGGTACTATGCACAACTCCGTGGTGGTGATGAGGACATCTGGGGCCTTGCGGGTCTCCTTCACGACCTAGACTGGGAAAAGCACCCTGAGGAACACCCACTTAGAGCCGTCGCTCAGCTCAGGGAAGAGGGTTATCCCGAAGAAGTTCTCCAAGCTATTCTCGCACATCGAGCTGATTTCACAGGTGTTGAACCTGAAAGCGAACTCGATAAAGTGCTGATCGCCTGCGATGAGCTTTCCGGCCTTGTGTATGCCACGTGTCTCGTCAGACCTAACGGTATCGACGATATGAAGCCCAAGTCGGTGACGAAGAAGTTGAAAGACAAGACATTCGCGGCGGGCGTCAGCAGAGATGAGGTCCAAAAGGGTGTTGATTTGATTGGACTTGAGCGTGTAGAGCACATTCAGAACATCATTAATGCCCTTCGGACTGTTGCCGATCAGCTTCAAATTAGGGGAGAGGATCTTCAGGGCTGACGCACAATCTGAATCATCTTGATCCGATTTTCTTTAAACTGGAATGGGGGTCTGTTGCCCATTCCTCTCTTCGAAAATAGGAGCGTGCAACTGCGGTTCTAATGAGTCTATATGGGATACCATGGACAGTATGGTACTGGTAAAGAACTACTATGTGGCTTGCAGCCCTAACGAGCTTCCGCCACCTTACGCCGGCTTCGCACTTAGCAGTGTAGAAGCCCCGCCAAATCTCTTTATAAAACCGACATCTGAGACCGCCCGCAGGGCCGGGAGCCACCTATGACGATAGCTACATGGATCACGATGGTCCTGGTCGTAAGTTTTGTCTGGGGTGGTTTTTCATGGGTTCTCTTTACCGCTATACGAAGGGAGGCAGGAAAAAGCGGTGAGGCATAACTCCAGGGCCGTCTATGTTGCACAACCCTATCTAGTCACGACTACGTGCCACGACGCGACGATCTAGAAACCATACTAATCCTAGGCTCTGGCCCGATTGTTATCGGTCAAGCCTGCGAGTTTGACTATTCTGGTACCCAAGCCGTTCGCGCTTTAAAGGAAGAGGGATATCGGGTTGTCCTCGTAAACTCGAACCCGGCTACAATAATGACTGATCCGGACTTAGCGGATCAGACTTATATCGAGCCGATTACCGCGGATTGGGTCGAGAAAATAATTGAGCGCGAGCACCCTGATGCACTCCTCCCCACCATGGGCGGTCAGACTGCGCTCAATGTCGCGATGGATTTGCACCATGCGGGAATCCTTCAGAAACACGGTGTGGAGCTGATTGGTGCAAACGATCGCTCCATTGAGATGGCTGAAGATCGTGAGCAGTTCACCGAGGCAATGAAGCGTATTGGGCTTGAGGTACCCCGTGGTGGTTTTGCAGGGACAGTTGAAGAAGCGGTCAATATCGTCGAAGACACAGGGTATCCTGCAATTGTAAGGCCGTCCTTCACTCTCGGAGGAACTGGTGGCGGTATAGCGTACAATCGGAAGGACTTCGAGGAGCAGGTGAAGAAAGGACTCGATGCTTCACCGATCACTGAGGTACTCATTGACCAATCGGTGATCGGATGGAAGGAATATGAACTTGAGGTCGTCAGGGACAGTATCGATAACGTTATCGTGGTTTGTTCAATCGAGAACTTTGACCCGATGGGGGTCCATACCGGGGATTCAATCACAGTAGCTCCAGCTCAGACACTAACTGATGTCGAATACCAGAGAATGCGCGACGCTGCGATTGCGATTATACGGGAAATTGGTGTCGAGGCAGGTGGCTGTAACATCCAGTTCGCAGTGAATCCAGATGACGGGGAAATGCTTGTAGTTGAGATGAATCCAAGAGTGTCTCGCTCATCAGCTCTTGCATCCAAGGCGACTGGTTTTCCGATTGCTCGGATAGGCGCAAAGCTCGCTGTCGGATACCATCTACATGAATTGCCAAATGACATAACGAAGACGACGCCTGCATCGTTTGAACCGGTTCTCGACTACGTAGTTGTTAAAATCCCAAGATTCGCTTTTGAAAAATTCCCTGAAGTTGATGACACGCTCGGTGTCCAGATGAAGTCGGTCGGTGAGACCATGGCGATTGGACGCACATTCCGGAGCGCGTGGCAAAAGGGTTTCCGAGGTCTCGAAACTGGACGACATGGTTGGGTTACTTCAGAACGCCTCAAGGACGATGGGCTAACTGGGGAAGATCGAGAATCACTTTTGCTGGCTCTGAGGCGTCCTACGCCATACAGACCATTCCAGATCAAGCGAGCTCTCCAAGCCGGGCTGGGTGTAGACGAGATTTTTGCTGCCACCAAGATTGATCCTTGGTTTTTGGATCAACTTGTCCAGTGTGTTGAATGGGAAAAGCGATATGCTGAGGCAGAGGAAGTGACAACGGAACTTCTCCGACATATGAAGCGTGAAGGCTTTAGTGACCTTCAGCTGGCAGCGTTGCGAGGAGAAACGGAATCCGATGCCCGTCAAAGACGATGGGATAGAGGAATACGGCCAACCTACAACGTGGTTGACACCTGTGCAGGAGAATTTCCAGCCGAAACCCCTTACTACTACTCGTCGTATGAGGATGAGACTGAAAGCAAACCTTCAGATCGTGAGAAAGTAGTGATCCTCGGGAGTGGGCCGAACCGAATTGGGCAGGGCATTGAGTTCGACTACTGCTGTGTGCAAGCAGTTCTCGCTCTTCGAGAAGCTGGCTATGAGACGATCATGATCAACTCTAACCCTGAGACTGTATCTACAGACTTTGATGTGAGTGACAAGCTGTATTTTGAAGCCCTCACACTCGAGGATGTTGTCGAGATCATTCATCTTGAAAAACCAAAAGGTGTCGTGCTTCAACTGGGAGGGCAGACGCCCCTCCAACTTGCCCATGGACTTGAGGAATTGGGTGCCTGTGTACTTGGAACTTCAGTGGATGCAATCGATCGAGCAGAAGATCGAGACCGTTTTGATGAGGTATGTAAGAAGATTGGTGCTCGCACGCCTGATAACGGTTTAGCAACTAGTGAGGAAGAAGCTGTCAGTATAGCAAGCAGGATAGGGTTTCCGATCTTAGTCCGACCGAGTTATGTGCTCGGTGGGCGTGGGATGCGGATTGTATACGATGAAACGTCCCTAAGGGCATTTTTCGAGGATGCAATTCATGCTTCTTCGGATCGCCCGGTCCTGATTGACTCATTCCTCGAAGATGCCTTCGAGGCAGACGTAGACGCCCTGTGCGACGGAACTCACGTCGTGATTGGCGGAATCATGCAGCATATTGAGGATGCGGGTGTCCACTCAGGAGATTCGGCATGTGTACTGCCTCCCTACTTACTCTCGGGGGCAGTTTTAGAAGAGATCCGTGAATTAACCAGAAAATTTGCGCTTGAACTTGGTGTAGTCGGACTGCTGAATGTGCAGTACGCGATCAAGAACGAGGTCGTCTACGTGCTTGAAGTGAACCCTAGAGCCTCTAGGACCGTCCCGTTCGTGAGTAAGGCAACGGGCGTACCCTTGGCTCGTCTCGCATCTCGTATCATGGCAGGTGAGAAACTTGTCGATCTCGGCGTTCAAGAAGAGCCGCCAGTTCCAGGTATTGCAGTCAAAGAAGCTGCGTTCCCGTTTAACCGGTTTGACGTTGATGTGCTACTGGGGCCTGAAATGCGGTCGACTGGAGAGGTGATGGGTTTCGACGACTCATTCGGGATGGCATTTGCTAAGGCCCAGATTTCAGCAGGGAACACGCTGCCGGAAGAGGGAAGCCTCATTGTGACGGTCAACGACAGCGATAAAGAGACGGTAACGCCGATCTTACAACGATTCCATGACTTGGGCTTTGAGATTATGGCGACTCAGGGAACAAGAGATTATCTAGAACGCTTGGGTATCCCGGCTAAACGAGTCTACAAGGTCAACGAAGGACGGCCGAGCATTGTGGATCATATTATTACCGGTGACGTCGTCCTCCTCATTAATACACCGCTCGGCAAGAAGTCCCAGTACGACGATTATGCCATGCGTCGAGCCGCTATAACTCACAAATTGCCCTATCTGACAACCATGTCAGCGACCTCTGCTGCTTGTGATGCGATTATCGCGTTGAAGTCAGAACAAAGAGAAGTTCGTTCCGTGCAGGAAAGGATCGCGTCCCTCAGTGCTTCTGCCCAGAGCATTTAACGGGCTATTTCCTGAAGTCTTTAGTCCTTTTTGCCTCTGCATTGAAATCATGCTTCAGCGAAACTGATGAGTAAGAAAACAGGCTTCTTTCTTCACCCTTCTTCTTCTCTTCACGACACGGGTTGGGGTCACCCTGAGCATCAGGGTCGCCTTCGGGCGCTTGCATCAAGTGTGGGGAATGACCTTTTGATGCTTCATGGTCGTGCTGAGCAGATGGAAGCAGCAGATGGGACCGAAAACGATTTGCTTCTTGTCCACACGAAGGATCACGTCGAGCGAGTACGGGCCGCTTGTCAGCGTGCTGAGGACGAAAATTCCATTATCGCAATCGATCCAGATACCAAGGTGTCCTCCCAATCCTGGAATGCTGCATTAGGAAGCGTTGGTGCAGCAATTGCTGCGACGAAGGCAGTCGCTCAAGGTGATATTCGTAATGCATTTGTTGCCACGAGGCCCCCAGGTCATCACGCTACACCAGGACAAGCAATGGGCTTCTGTCTCTTCAATAATATTGCTCTTACTGCACGATGGCTTCAGGCAGAAGGTCACGCGGATCGAGTCCTCATTATCGACTGGGACGTACACCACGGGAATGGTACACAGGAAGCGTTCTATGGAGACGCAACAGTATACTTTTTATCGTTGCACCAGTCTCCGCACTATCCTGGCACTGGTAGCGCGAATGAGAGGGGCCGGGATGATGGGGAAGGCTACACGCTGAACGTTCCACTCCCGATTGCAACTCCAAGAGCAGACTACGTAAAGGCATTTGACGAAGCGCTTGGTCAAGCTCTGAAAAAATTCTCGCCGGAGTTTGTGCTAGTCTCAGCCGGTTTCGATGTAATGGCCGAAGACCCACTTGGGGGAATGCTCCTCGAGCCTGACGATCTGTATACAATGACCAGACGTATTGTGGAGGATGCTGCAGCTGACTGTGACGGGAAGGTCGTCGCTTTCTTGGAAGGTGGTTATAACCCACCGCGTGTTGGGCAGGGAGTGGTGGCAGTCATCCGTGGGTTGGCCGGGCTGGAAAAGCCTTGATAAGTGTTTCATTGCTCGTCTTGACCCACTAGCTACTTTTCTTCTCCATGCCGCCAACTGAATATGGAACGATGGATAGCTTGCCCAATGTTCCTGCAATGCTCGACCTCCTGCGGATCAGTCCCCGTAGACTATTCCTCTCGGGAGGTCCTGAACTCTATCATCACATAGGGATTCTTACGGGCATGTCTGAAGGTGCTGAAGTTCTGAACGTCGCTTGTGGTCTGGGCGTCTCGCTCGAGTACTTCGTTAGAGAGTTCGGCGTCCAGGGCTTTGGAGTTGATATCACGCCGGATCTCGTGGAACAGGCTGCAAAGCATGGCCTAGGCGAGGGGATTACAGAGAAAATCCAGTTCCAATCTGGACCTTCATCAGGGCTCCCCTATCGAGATGAGATTTTCGATGTCACGATCGGTGAAGTTGGGCTCGCAAACCACTGTGAGCCAGCTGAGGCAATCGCTGAGTTGGTTCGAGTGACGAAGCCGAACGGGTTTGTAGTGTTGGTCCAGCTTGTTTGGAAGGGCCCAGTGCATGAGCCTAGAAGGTCAGTTTTGGCAGATTACTTAGGTGCGACGCCACTGATGGCAGTTGAATGGATAAAGCTCCTGCGAGAATCCGGTATCGAAAATCTACATGTCGAAGATTGGTCGACTGAACGGATGATGTCACGGTCAACCCCGAGCGAGCCATTTCCTGATTTGATGAGAACCTTTTCATTCCGAGAAAAATTGGAGATCCTCCGCAGGACCTGGCAAAGGTGGGGGTGGAAGGGGGTAAGAACGGGTATTATGAAAGGGCGAGAGATCCATCGCTTACTCACGAGGGAACGCATTCTAGGACTGGAATTGCTCAAGGGGTGTAAGGCTGGAGTACCGGTCAGGGTTGCACCGGAGAGCGTAGCCACAGCTGAGCTCGGTTTGCCCTTGAATCTGACTCCTGAGAATGAAGAGCCTGATTCCGATAAGTTGAAGGTTATACTGGATGCTCCAACTCCAAAACCAGAAGAAGATGGGGATTATGATCATGTGGCAGCCGATGATGTGAGGTCTGACACCAGCGGACTCCCGCTCTTTCGCCCTGAAGAAGAACAAGGGTAAGACAATCTTTCCACTTCTATCCTATTACTGCGAGGCAAACCCAGTGTGAGCACTGCTTTACTATGTAGTCCGGACGGAGTTGAGCGAGTTCAACAAGCTTTGCGTGATCAGGAGCTCGACGGCTGGCTTTTGTATGAGTTCCATGGGGTCAACCCGATAGCTGTTCAATTGCTGGGTATGGGCAAAACAACCCGCCGTGGCTTCGTATTAATTCCAGAAAAAGGCCGGCCCGTAGCGCTAATCCATGCAATCGAAGCTTCTTCTTGGCGTCATTGGCCTTTCGAGAGTCGCACCTATTCAAGTTGGCAGGAAATGGAGGTGGAACTCAGAGAACTTCTAGATGGATGCACTCGATTGGCCACGGAGGTCTCTCCAGGTGCAGCCGTGCCAACCTTGGACTATCTCCCAGCAGGTATGGCAGGATTGATACTCAGTTTCGGCGTCGAGGCTGTGAGTTCTGGGGATTTGGTATCACGATTCCATTCGGTTTGGACCCCTGAGCAACTGCAGATGCATCGTCAGGCAGCAGAGATTGTGGCCGATGTTGCGCGGCAAGCATTTGCCCGTGCAGCGGCAGCTGTGGAGTCAGGATCACCAACCAATGAGGGTGATCTTTCAGAATGGATTCGCTCACAGCTTTCTGCTCATGGGCTCACAGTAAGTCCGGATTGCATTGTAGCGATCGGCCGCACTGCGGCAGATCCTCATTACTCTCCCGAGGGAAAAGGAGAGACGATCACAGCAGGAGATTTGCTCTTGATTGATCTTTGGGGAGCATTTGATGGAGCAGTTTTTGCTGACCAGACTTGGATGGGTCTTCTGAGTGGTACGGTCGACTCGCGCACCCAGGAGATCTGGAATGCTGTGAGAGATGCTCGGGACGCTGCTGTCACATTCTTGAGAGAACAGTTTGAATTAGGAGGAGAAGTCCGTGGCTACGAGGTTGACCAAGTTGCGCGGGCCCTGATTGCAGATCGCGGTTATGGTGATTACTTCGTGCATAGGACTGGACACTCGATGGACATAGACCTCCATGGAAGTGGTCCGAATCTTGATAATCTGGAGACGAGAGATGACAGGTTGCTTGTTCCGGGAATAGGCTTCTCGGTCGAACCTGGTATTTACATCCCTGACGAGATCGGAGTTCGAAGTGAGATCAACGTCTATTGGGGCTCAGATGGTCCTGAGGTTACTCCCGGGGATATCCAGCAGGAAATCTTTCTGCTAATGGATGTCTAACTTCGGAGCCTGCTTAAGAGGGCTGTCAGGTTGACTAACCTAGGACTTAGGGTGGACGTGGCCCTTCCTCTCCCTATACATCGCACCTTCACGTACCAGATCAATACAGAATCTCAACCACAACCAGGAACACGGGTTCTGGTGCCATTTCGGCAGCAGGAGCATATCGGTTGGGTGGTCGGCCCAGGTTCTGCAACAAAAATCAAGCAGATACGTCCAGTGCTCTCGATTCTGGATGACTCACCACAAATGCCTGCTGAACTTCTCAACCTTTGTCGGTGGATTGCTGACTATTACATCGCTCCCCTCGGCATAGCACTCCGAGCTGCTTTACCAGCTGTGCTTTCAGATGTTTCACGGAACTATGTTAGCCTCCTGGAAGATGTATCTCTCAAGAAGCTTCGACCTAGAGAGCAACGTGTGGTGGCTGCCCTAGAACGTCACGGGAAACCAATTCGGGTTCGGACACTCCGGCGGCAGCTAGG
Source organism: uncultured bacterium (assembly GCA_963934665.1). Taxonomy (GTDB): domain Bacteria; phylum Gemmatimonadota; class Gemmatimonadetes; order Longimicrobiales; family Gaopeijiaceae; genus UBA1142. The sequence continues at coordinate 20,059 of CAWVZF010000015.1, forward strand.
AATGGGTTCGATATGGCCCGAGATCCGATCTCTTGTAGCACGGGGTGTCGTAGGTCACGAAATGGTACCTCCAGCCAAGCCACCGGTGAAGACAAAAAGGGTAGTGCGGCTAATCGACCGCCTCGGCACGCTACAGGTACGGGACGAGATGTTTGCCAGGACGCCACGGCAGCGAGAGGCATATGAGTTACTAGAACGTTCGGGAGGTACCTCTGAACTAACACAGATGATTAAAGAAGAAGGTTTCAGTCGCGGAGTGATAAAGGGTCTTGAGTCAAAGCGTCTGGTCGGAATCTTCCACGAAGAACAGCTTCGTGATCCGTTCGCCGACATTCCGGCGTCCAAGCCGCCCGTGCTCGTTCCTACGAAAGATCAACGGAATGTGATCGACGCTCTGATTGGTGCGCTCGATGAAGATGTACCGATACCGTTTCTTTTGCAGGGCATCACCGGTTCCGGTAAAACGCTTGTATACATAGAGCTTCTCCGTGAGGCTCTTGCTCGTGGTCAAAGTGCAATTGTTCTTGTTCCTGAGATCGCCCTTACACCGCAGACTGTTTCAAGATTTCGCGCGCACTTTGATGACCAGGTCGCTGTTCTGCATTCCGGTCTCTCTGAGGGAGAACGCTACGATGCATGGCGAAGCTTGAATACCGGCCAGCGTCGTATCGCAGTGGGTGCACGTTCTGCACTCTTCGCACCCCTTTCGAATCTTGGTGTGATCGTTGTGGATGAAGAACACGATGGAAGCTACAAGCAGTCCGAGGCCCCCCGTTATCTAGCGAGGGACCTAGCTGTTGTACGCGCTCGTCAAACTGGAGCCGTATGTGTGCTTGGCAGTGCCACACCATCGTTAGAAAGTTGGACGAATGCCCGAACTGGTAAGTTTCATCACCTTCAGCTTACCAAGCGTGTCGGCGGAGCAAGGCTTCCCGAAGTGCGAGTAGTTGATCTGAGAGCCCAAAGAAGAGGGTCTAGTGAGGCACCGAGAGCCAATGAACGTGGCAGTGGAGTGCTTTCTTCGGAGTTAGTCTCCGCAGTGGATGCGCGACTAGAACGAGCAGAGCAAGTGATCTTGCTACTAAATCGCCGTGGATACTCTTCATTCGTTCAGTGCAGGGAATGTGGTGAGGTTGAACAGTGTCTGAACTGCTCAATCTCGCTGACGTACCACCGATCTGCACGACGAATCATTTGTCATCACTGCCGCTATGATGTCCCAGCCCCTGAGCGCTGTCCTCGATGTGGGTCTGCAGACCTTTCCTATCGTGGGTTGGGTACCGAGCAAGTCGAACGGGTTACTGTTGAGACATTTCCATCTGCGAGAATTGCTCGGATGGATGTAGACACGACTTCTGGAAAGTGGGCTCATCACCGGATACTCGACCGCGTAGCCAAGGGAGATGTTGATATCTTGCTTGGCACACAGATGATCGCAAAAGGCCTCGATTTTCCGCGGGTAACTTTAGTGGGTGTGGTGAACGCAGATGTCGGTATCCACTTACCTGACTTCCGGGCTAGTGAGCGGACCTTCCAACTCCTTAGTCAGGTAGCAGGGAGGGCAGGGAGAGGTAAGCTAGGAGGTGAAGTTTTGATTCAAACGTCACTTCCGGATCACTACGCAATTCAGGCTGCAGTCGCTCATGACTTTAGAGCTTTTGCCGAACGAGAGTCAGCGGCGCGTGAGACACCCCGGTATCCACCGCATTTGAGAATGGTCAACGTGATACTCAGTAGTCCGGATCAAAGAGCGACTGCTAAGAGCGCAGAAGCTGGAGCGGCATGGTTGCGACGGTGGCTTCGAGGGCCAAATGCAGAAGAACCTAGAGCTGTCGAATTGGTTGGACCGGCACCGGCACCAATTGAACGACTGCACGGCCGGTGGCGTTGGCATTTCTTTTTACGCGGTTCCTCACCGAGTGCGATTGGAAGAGCCGTGCGCGCTTTGATTGACGGATTTAAGGTTCCTGGTGGAGATGTTCGGTTGGCAGTGGACCGAGATCCTGTCGCTTTACTTTAGGCGGTTCTCTGGAAGGTTCAACAATGTGCTAAACCTGGGACTCCGAGGGTTATAGAGACCTTCATCTGATGGGCCCATCTATAATATTGCAGTGGCGGGCAATCGCGGCGTACTATTCGAACTGAATAGCCATCGGTACCGATATATGGAGATGTGGTGAGCTGCTTAGCCTTAAATGCGTCTTTCGAGCCACTAACCATCGTGCCGGCCCGTAGAGCTGTGCGACTTGTCCTGGATGGCAAAGCTGAAATCCTTGAGAAGGAGTCAGGTAAGGATTTTCACTCTGAACGGCAGGTGGTCCCTTGTCCCACAGTGATCCGTCTTGTGCGCTATGTACATGTGCCACAACGATTTAAGCGGCAAGTCACGAACACTTTTCTCTTTGCCCGTGATAGCTATTCGTGTCAGTACTGCGGAAGACGTAAGTCTGACCTCAAGGGCAGACAATTTCTGACTCGAGATCATATCAACCCCCTATCCCGAGGTGGGGATAATAGTTGGGAGAATGTTGTGACTAGCTGTTCGTCCTGTAATAATCGCAAGGCTGACCGATTGCCTTGGGAGGTGGGCCTTCGGCTTCGGACTAAGCCACGTGAGCCCAATTATGTGCACTTAGTGTGGGTCGTTCGTAAGGTTACCCGAACCCAGGCTAAGTACATTAGAATGTTCTATGGGGATCGGACCCTTCGTAGAGTGTCAGGCAGACGCACAGACGACCCTCTTGAGATTATCAGCTAGGTCACTGTGGATTAATGCCTGACAGTAACGACAGCTCTTCGGAAAATCAGGATATCCCCCCTCGGGGTCCCTCCAGTCGCCCTGTACCTACTACTGACACTTCGGATAGCCCAGTCAGTAAGCATCCGCATCATAGCAAGAACCGTCGCCGCAATCGGCATAAGGATCGGAATAAACGCATAAGAGGTGCGACCGATAAGCAGGCTCGAGAGAAAAAGGGAAACATTGGTTTTTCTCACTTGGAGCCTGATCTCGAGGAAGTCATTCTTGAGGTTGACGGCAAGGAATGGACTGTTCGTGTAATTGGTCGCTCTCAAACGCAAACTGCTGCCCTACTGATGCTCGGGTTTTGGATATCCACTGAAGAAGATGCCGGTGCACCGGACCGAGAGACGTTAATCGCAGGTCGTGAACTTTCTGAGTTAAACCTAGACCAACTTCAGTCAGCTTATGAGCAGAGCAGGCCGCTCCGGACAGATCAGTCTAGAGATTTCTTTTCAGATATAGGTAACCGAGGTCGCAATTGAATGCTCAAGCTGGATATCGTCCTTCTTAAGCGGTGGATTAGTGGATTTAGTGAGCTTAACGAAACTGCTCAGCTAGGTATCTATTAGATTGTAGCAGGCGATATTACCTGTATCGCTCAATACTGATTTCTACCAGCAACTCCCATTCGATTATGAACCAACCTCAACACGGGGTTGTGCTTCCGTGTCCTTAAGAGCAACGGATCACCCAGATGATAGCGAGTTGGTCTTACGGGCTCGCAGGGGGGAAGAACTTGCTTTGAGCATGCTCATAGAGAGGTACCAGAGACCTGCCTATGCTTTGGCGTTTTCTGTGACCGGACGCCATGAGGATGCAGAGGATGCTGCTCAAGAGTCATTCTTGGTGGCGTTGGATCGGCTTGATGAATGCCGGGATCCAGAAAGGTTTGCAGGTTGGTTCATGACGATAGTAAGGAATCGTTCACGGAACTTGATTCGTCGCGAGTCCTTAAGACAAACTAGTGATGTGCCACACGGGACGAGGTCTCGGATCCCCGCACCGGATAAGGTCGCCGAGACCTCAGAACTGAGGGGGATCCTTAAGGAAGCAATTGCTGCACTACCTGAGGTTCAGCAGGAGGTTGTGTTGCTGCATGATTTAGAAGGATGGAAACACCGAGAGATCGCCGAGAGGTTGGGGATTCCATCTGGGACAGTACGGTCGCACTTGCACTTTGCGAGGAAAGCTTTGAAACAGGCCCTCATACAGATGCCAGATGGGTCAGACTTGATTAGGAAAGTTCAATGATTACAAGGATACCGCACGACTTCGATTCGAATGATGACTTCGGGCCTGACCCAGAGTTAGCCGAGGCGCTCGCTCACTTTGATCCAGAGCATCAGGATCCGAACTACTGGTATCGTTTTCGCCAATGGATCCTAGAAAATGCAGCTGGCGAGTTAGCTCGGCGGCGGCTAATACACGAATTGACCGTGGGTGATGTGATGACTTCTTGGGCTAGGACAGTTGTCCCGGCAGCTCTACTTGCTGCCATTCTAGCTGGACTACTCCTTATTAGAGACCAGTCAGTTGTTCCTGCTAGTCCGGTAGGGATCGAGGAACTACTGGTGAGTGGTGTCGAAGGACAGACAATCCCTGCGGTACTTGCTCCTTCGGAGACCAGCGATCCAGTGGCCTTTGCATCGGAGGTTTTCTAAATGGAACATGGATCTCGAACGAAATTTATAACTGCAGCGGTACTTGCGGTGGTTCTCGGTACGGGTGTCATGCTTGGGCTGGCTAGTGTCTGCGAAACGGGAGATGGCAGTACCCGATGCGTCATCAATGTTAATAATGGCTTAGCGGCGATGCCGGTTGAAGAAGCCACAGTGAACGAGGCTGATCGAGATGGGAGATCTGAACGTTATCGCCGTACACCCATGTATGAACAAGTTGGGCCCACGGAAGCTCAAGCACTCCTGATCGACTCCATACTGGAGGACCAACTGCAGCATATGAGATCGCTGCATGATGAGTTCCGTACCACATATGTTCCCCGGTACCAAGCGCTGATCCAACAGACGCGGGATGCAATCCTCGAGGTATTCACCGAAGAGCAGGCCTCTGAATACAGAGCGCTTCTGCAGGAGTTCGATGGAAATCGGACCCAGGGTGATAAGAGGGGCAATCGGGACTAGACCGATGAAATACACGTACCCGGCTGTAGTCCGGATTGCTTCCTGCCTGACGGCAGGTCTTATGATTCTTTGGCCAGTGTCCATTGAGGGGCAGCAGGCAGTGAGCCTTGATGAGGCGATTGACCTTGCTTTAGTCCGCAGTCCACAGATGCTCCAGCAGGATCAAGCTTTAGATAATGCTGAGCTTGCAAGACGATCCGCATGGGCAGCGTTCCTGCCGAGCCTCAGCGCCAGTACAAGTGGATCCTTGAGAAGTGCGAATATCCTTGATCCGAACACGGGACAGATTGTGGGTGGGAGTTCGGACTCATACGGCGCCGGGGTGTCCGGCCGAGTGACCCTTTTTCAGGGTGGTACTCGCTTTGTAGAAATGAATCGGACAGATGCCGATATGCAGGCTGCGATAGCACGACGAGAGAACCAACGCTTTGCTGTGACACTGCAGACAAAGAATTTCTTCTTCAATGCTCTCAGGCAAGCAGATCTCCTTGAGGTTGCTCGGCAGAGAGTGGATCAGGCGCAACAGAATTTAGAAATCGTGCGCGCTCGGTCGCAGGTTGGCCGGGCGACCATTTCAGATTCCCTGCGTGCGCGACTGGATTTTATAAATGCTGAGCAGGGAGTGCTGCAGGGAGAGACCACACTTCGTGCTGCAGAGTTTGCTTTGGGTAGGCAAATAGGGGAATCTATAGCTGTGGTACCACTCCGTCCTGCGACTCTAGAACCAACCATGCTGCCGTTGGCTGAGACAGAGATCATGCAGTTGGCAGAATCTGGATCGCCGACCGTTATTGCTGCGACCCAATCAGCTAATGCGGCGTCGGCCAACGTCCGTTCAGCAAAAGCTAGTTACTTCCCCACCATCTCGATGAACACTGGCTACAACTGGAATAATCAGGAACGGTCTTTCACAGGTGGTAGGACCAGTTGGAGTATGGGCTTTTCGATGTCCTATCCAATTTTTAATAACTTCCAGCGACAGTCATCGGTTGATCGGGCACAGTTCAGTTACCGGGTCTCTCGTCTGCAAGAGGATGACGCTCGGCTTGCTGCGCGTCAGCAAGCCGATAATGCCTTGTATAGCCTCCGCACTGCTGAGCGTGCCATCGAAATTGCAGAGGAAGCCGCTAGCGTTGCAGCTGAGGATCTTAGGGTTGTACGGGAAAGATACGCGGTTGGAGTCGCAACGATCCTAGATGTGTTGATAAGCCAATCGGCAGCGAGCCAAGCAGACGCGACAGTCGTTACGTCTCGATATGACTACGTGATAGCTCGAGCAGAGCTTGAAGCGATTCTAGGGAGAGAATTGTGAGTGAGGTAATGATCCGCACAGAGGGCTTAGTCAAAGACTACGTTCTTGGAGCAGAAACTGTGCATGCTGTTCGAGGTGTGAACTTCGAAATCAAAGCAGCTGAGTTCGTGGCGATCATGGGCCCTTCCGGGAGTGGAAAATCCACACTCATGAACATGATAGGCTGTCTCGATACGCCTACCGCAGGAGAGTATTGGCTCAATGGTCAGCCTGTGAGTGAACTTTCTGAGGACCAACTAGCACGTGTGAGAAATAAAGAGATTGGTTTTGTGTTTCAAACGTTCAACCTACTTCCACGAGCGACGGCCCTACATAACGTCGAGTTGCCGTTAATCTATGCTGGAGTTAGGGGCAAAGATCGCCGCCGCCTCGCTGCCGAGAAATTGGAGTTAGTTGGGTTGGCTGACCGAATGGATCATCGCCCACCCGAGATGTCTGGAGGTCAACGTCAGCGGGTAGCTATGGCACGAGCGCTCGTAAATAATCCTGCGATTTTATTGGCTGATGAACCAACGGGTAACTTGGACTCTGTTACAAGCGGCGACATCATGCACCAGATTGAAGAACTTAATAAACAAGGACAAACGATTGTCTTGGTAACTCACGAGCGAGACATTGCAGGATATGCGAAACGGCAGGTGCATCTCAATGATGGAATGATTGAGAAAGACTTCTTGAATGATCCGGTGGAGACGATGGTATGACAAAGAAAACGCTAACACTGGCTTTGACCGGTATGGTTGCCGTTGTTACCGCAGCATGTAGCAATGACGAGTCAGTAGATGAAGTATCGTCGCTCACAACCGTAGAAGTAACTCGCGGTGACTTGTCTATCCGAGCGGAAGCTACCGGTACCGTTGAGCCGATTCGTACGGTCGAAGTCAAATCCAAGGCTTCAGGAGAAATCTTGCGTCTTCACGCGGATGTTGGGGATCAGGTTGGGCCGGGCTCGCTCCTAGCCGATATCGATCCGCGCGACGTTCAAAATAGATTCAACCAGACTGAAGCTGATCTAGCTGTCGCTCAGGCGAGACTCGAGATTTCTGAAGCTCAGCTTGAGCGGTCAGATCAGCTTCTAGGGGCCGCAGTCATCACGCCACAGGAGCATGAGAGTTCCCGCCTTGAGTTTGCAAACTCGCAGGCAAGTCTTGTGAAGGCTGAGACCAACCACGACCTCGCCATACTTCAACTGAATGACGTTCGTATCCGAGCCCCAGCTGCTGGCACCATCATCCAAAAAAGCGTCGAAGAGGGTGTGGTTATCCAATCAGCGTCACAAAACGTGTCGGGTGGTACGGCGCTGTTCATGATGGCGAACCTAAAGGAGATGCAGGTCAGGACGTTGGTGGATGAGACTGATATGGGCCAGTTAGCCTCCGGCCTGGAGGCCATTGTGACCGTTGAGGCATTCCCGGATGAGTCGTTCCGGGGTGTGGTTGATAAGATAGAGCCTCAGGCGACTGTGGTTCAGAATGTGACGATGTTTCCGGTGATTGTGAGTTTGGACAATAGTTCAGGGCTCTTGAAGCCGGGGATGAATGCAGAGGTTGAGGTGCTGATAGACGAGGCATTGGATGTGGTATTGGTTCCAAATAATGCAATTGTACAAACCTCTGACGTTGGTCCGGCAGCGATGGCCTTGGGTCTCAACATCGACGATATGGATCTGACGCAGTTCATGCGGGGAGGTCGTGGTGGCAGCCGAGGTGGCCAGGGGTTCGCTGGTGGTCGTGAGAGGGATGGAAGCCAGGGTGGAAGGTCTCAATCTCAAGGGGCTGAGGCTGCAAGCGGAGAGGGTGATAGCCCCCCGGAAGATGGTCAGGATGATCAAGGCAACGTTATGGCTCGGCTTCAGGAGCTTCGTGCGCAAGTCGAGAGTGGAGAAATTAGTCAGGATGAGATGCGTGCTGTGATGCAGGACCTGGGTGGTAGCCGAGGTGGACGCGGTCGATTAGGGGCCGGCCAAAGGTCCGGTGGTGGAGACAGTCCAGGTGCCTCCACCCGTGATACGCGACCTGCAGTCGTCTTCGTGATGAATGTGGACAGCGTGCCAGAGCCAAGACTTGTCCAAATGGGTCTCAACGATTGGGATCACACGCAGGTGGTGACCGGAGTCCAAGAAGGGGATGTGCTCGTTGTCGTGGGAGCTGCTCAACTCATGGCCCAACAGCAGGAATTTCAGGCCCGAATGATGAGTCGAATGGGAGGAAATCTCTTCGGTGGGGGGATGGGAGGAGGTCGCGGCTTCCGACCCCGGACCCCGTAGTAGGAGAAAGCCTGATGCTGATCTTTGAAATTATTAAGGTGGCCATGAGCGCTATCAGCACAAACGTTCTGCGTTCTGTGTTGACGACACTTGGTATCGTGATCGGTGTTGGGGCAGTGATTACGATGGTCTCATTAGGAGAGGGTGCTCAAGTACAGGTTGAACAACAGATCAACAACATGGGTACCTCTGTCCTTACCATCCGGCCCGGTCAGGAATTCAGTCATGGAGTGTCTCGAGGCGATACTCAGATGTCGATTGAGGATGCCGAAGCGCTGAGGAATGAGACCCGTGGGTTCCTCAAGATCTCTCCTGAGCTTCAGTCACGGATGCAGGTTACCTACCTACGCTGGAATTCGAATAATCAGGTCATGGGTGTTTGGCCCGATTATTTTGATATGTATGATCACAGACTAATCGCAGGCCGCTATTTCACAGAAGGGGAAGTCCGCGGACGTAGGCGAGTAGCGGTACTCGGTTATACGATTCCAGAGCAGCTTGGTGAGATTCCTGCGGACTCTTCCCAGTACTCACTCGCAGCGGAGCTCCTCGTCGGAAAGACCATCCAGGTACGTGGTATCCCGTTTGAGGTGATTGGTGTGCTTGAAGAGAAGGGTGATGCGATGTGGCTTCGCCCTGATGACCAGATCTTTATTCCTCAGTCGACTGCCCAGTATCGTGTAATGGGTGGCCGCGATAGGCTTGGCTCGATTTACGCTGCCACAGAAACGCCCGAGGAAATGAACCAGGCGATTGCCGAGATCGACCGAATTATGCGGAGGGAGCATCGTATCCTACCAGGTGAGGATGCAGACTTCAGCATACGCAACTCCACGGATCTACTGGAAACCTTCAACGCGACAGCTCAGACTTTCACCTTACTATTGGCTGGGATCGCAGGAATCAGTCTTCTTGTCGGTGGCATCGGTATCATGAATATCATGCTTGTATCTGTAACTGAGCGAACCCGTGAGATAGGGATTCGTAAGGCCCTTGGAGCTACCCGTGGGGCGATCATGACACAGTTTGTTGTTGAGGCCTCGACTCTCTGCGTGTTGGGAGGGCTCTTGGGAGTCGGAATGGGTTACGGAGCCGCAGAGATGACAACGCGCATTGCTGGTTTGGACACAGTGGTGTCTCCGCAAATAGTGGCTATCTCGCTGGCTATCAGTGCCTTCATAGGACTGTTCTTTGGCATCTGGCCTGCTCGTAGGGCGGCGATTCTCGACCCTATTGATGCACTTCGGTACGAATAAGAACTTTCCTATTATTGGGTTAGCTGCTTGAGCGGTTGATGGCTCGAGTAAAGCAATGAGATGTCCTCTGTCCAGAGCAGGTGATCCCTTTCGTGGTTCTCGTCACTATTTCGTTACCGTATCAATCTCTAAGATGAGGAAAGCACGCCCCCATGACTGACCAAGACGGCTTGCACGGAGCAACGCATCTGGAATGCACCGGAACCGGCGAAGAAGTTGAAAGCGAGCAGCTTATTGGACTTTCAGCAGCTGGCAAACCGCTTTTCGCTCGGTATGATCTGGATCTTATCAGTCCAAGCTTTACCCGAGAATCCGTAGCGTGTCGTAGCGCAGATCTCTGGCGCTATCAGGAAGTTCTACCAGTTCGAAATAGGAGGTCCCAGATCCGTCTCGGGGAGGGGTGGACCCCACTTATCGATGCGCACCGAACCGCGGACCGGATGGGCATTCAACGTGTTTGGGTGAAAGACGAAGGCCAAAATCCGACGGGTAGTTTCAAAGACCGAGGTCTCTGTCTTGCGGTATCACGTGCACTCGAATTAGGAGCAGAGGAAGTTGCGATACCATCCGCTGGAAACGCAGGTAGTGCAGCCGCTGCTTATGCGGCAGCTGCTGGGCTCCGGGCACACGTTGTAGTCCCAACCGACACACCAGCGGCTATCCTCGAGGAAATCTCTGCTCTGGGTGCGGATCTTCAGCTTTTGGACGGGCTTATCAGTGACTGTGGTCTCGTTGTACGTCAGGGTGTAGATGAGAATGGATGGTTTGATCTTTCGACACTGAAGGAGCCCTATAGGGTTGAGGGCAAGAAAACCATGGGGTATGAACTCTGTGAGCAACTAGGATGGAGGTTGCCCGATGCAATCGTCTATCCTACGGGAGGAGGCACGGGTTTAATCGGAATGTGGAAGGCTTTCGATGAGATGGAGCAACTCGGGTGGATTGGGAGCGAGCGGCCGAAGATGTTCACTGTTCAGGCTGCCGGTTGTGCTCCGATGGTACGTGCCTGGGAAGCAGGCCATGATGCAGCTGAAATGTGGAGTGGAGCTTCGACATACGCCTCAGGGCTTCGGGTTCCAGGAGCAGTTGGCGACTTCCTCATCCTCCGAGCCTTAAGAGAGTCTGGTGGTGGAGCTGTGGCCGTTCCCGACCACTCAATGGCTGAGTGGGTAGAGAAGCTAGGCATCGACACGGGAATTTTTGCTGCTCCGGAGGGTGGTGCGACAGCTGCTGCACTCCCTATCCTCTTGGAGAAAGGTATGATAAATCAGGACGAGGAGGTTCTCCTCTTCAATACAGGAAGTGGGCTCAAATACGTAGGAATGCAGCCATTGGATTAGACTTGAGCCGCTAGTAGGAACTCTGATGTTAACACTATTCTGGTTAGTATTCTGGGCTGGACTTACCGTTCTAGCCGTTGCCGCTGGGGTTAGTCTGCGGATTCGGTTACGTGATCGAGTTGGCAAGAGTATGCCAATTGTTGATGATGCAGCTATGGAAGAAATTCTTGCGAGCGGTACCCTTATTACAGATCAGGATTCTCCCCTCGACATCGAGCAAATCGATAACGAGGAGCATAAGTTTTGGTCCCAGACATGGGATGAACCTGACGAATGGTGAGTTCACATCGAGGATGATTGTGTAGTAATTAGTGCCTCGTCATAAAGCGATAATACGCTCCGGGCAGGGGAACCAATCTACCGTTCAGTGGAAGTTGATCCTCGGGATTACTACGGCGGACAAGTAAGGCCCGATTTAGGTTTACGCTCATTCCGAGGGCGTGATGGCCGACCGGACAAGACATGTTATTGCATGACTGGTCTGCATCAAAAGGAAAGCTCCAATCGATACCAATTGGAACGATCGCACTGAGGGCAAGCCCGAGGCGTTCTGCTGGAGGCTTTGCCCCGACGACCCACAGCCCTGCACCTATAAAAGGGTGTATGGATTTCTCGTACCAGCCACTGTCTAGGTCATTCGATCGGAAGTACCGCTTAACCACCAATGACGTGCTGATCTCCTCAAAGGACCATGTTCCAACTGCTAGTTCTAAACTGTGGTTGCCGTTGAGGAAGCTCTCTAGTACAACGCCGAATTTACTTGCCCCACCCACGGTCAAACCAATACGTAGACCATCTTGAGCAGAACCCAGCTGTGGTGAAACTCCGGAGAGCGCTACGAAAAGCACCAACGCCAAAATCAAAGACCCGCCGGGGAGAAGTCTTACGGCATCTC
>CAWVZF010000016.1:0-30764 GCA_963934665.1 uncultured bacterium
TGGAAAGAGCCGCAATCGGAAGAGGTACCTTCCTCATAGGGGAGGACATTCAGGCCGTAGCGCTGGATAAGCTCACGGATGCGTTTCGCAATATTCCTGGTCTGGAAGTCGTTACGGCTAAGCCGTTCGTGGGACCGGAGGCTATGAGTAATCCCGAGATTCGTATCCGAAGGGGTGGTGGGGAATGCGCACCAACGCTCTACGTGGATGGCGCGATCATGGCGCTCGGTAGCCAACGACCCGACGGCAGGCGGCCTGTACGTCCCGATGATTTTGTGGCGCCAGCGACAGTGGAAGCTGTGGAGATCTATGTTAGACCTTCGGAAACCCCGATTCAGTATGAAGCTATGGGCAGGTGTGGAGTGGTGTTGATCTGGACTTACACGCGCTGAAGCACTCCTACCACAGTTCCTAGCCGCAAACCTGGCCGATTTCACAGCCTGCCCTCGATTGTCCACTGACGAGAAACATCCAGATTGCAATTGGGACAAGAAACAGGCCTGCTACGAGACCTGATGTTCGGTTAGGATCCAAGCTTCTGACTAGGATTGCACTTACATCTTCGAGTGAAAATGTATCGGTCTGAGGAATCCCCGACCCGTCAGAGTCTTTAGCGATCCCGGTTATGATGAGTGACTCTTCGGTCCACTGTACATCATCAACCTGATCAAATTCCACACGTTCCGCGTTCTCTCCCTCACCTAAAACTAATCCTTTCACTTCTGTGTCTCCGCGTTCGGCGGGTTCAGGGACAGGGAGAGCAAAGGTTGTGAAACAACCTGCAAGGAAGGGCAGCGTGAGCGCGATGACGAGACCGGGCCTGGGCTTTTTCATGAGTGTCCGGGTTCGGTGAAATTTAGGGTTTCTCATTCATGTGCCTGACTGAAAATATCTACTATCGGTTTGGGGCATGGCAACCGGCTATAGCAAACCTGCCCGTTGACCTGCTAGCTCAAGGGTCCAGCGTTGAGCCTTGTTCGTTCTTCACCCACTTGTACAGTTCTTTCGGTGCCAAGTGCCATATCGGTACTCCAGACCGTGAGTGTATAGGATCCTGGAGGCACACCCGAGAGGGTAAACCCTCCATCCAAGTCGGCGAAGACCGTGTAGGGCGTTGGAGAAGCGAACACAAACGCAGTCATGCCGGGGTGCACATCGCAGCTTACATCGTAGCCACCCAATTCATCGAATGTGTACACAGCACTTTCGGCTGGGTCTGTATCTACGTCCAGCACGATCACATCGGTCTCGATGTGCCGCATATTCACGTTATGAGCGAGACTTTCACTGTTGGTGAAGGTTACGGTTTGGCCCACTCCTACGAGGAGAATGTTCGGAGAAAAGACGAGACCAAATTGGTCGATCACGGGGTCAGGGTCGAAGACAGGGGCACCATTGTCCCCTCCAGATGCAGGCGACAGCATGATGACAGAGGGGATACCACCCATAGCTGCGGGGGCCTGTCCGAAGACGACACCAACTTCGTTGGCTGGTAGGGTGTGATCCATTGCTTCTTCTGTCTCTGATGACGTGCCAGTGCATCCTACGATCAGGACAACTGACAATATGGTGTTGAATCGCGAGATCATTTCTAGAGCTCTATTCCTCTGTCTTTTAATCACTGCCTTTATTCTTCTGTACGTGCATTGAGTGTTTGCTCAACCACCTGAATGACTTCTTCATCCAGGTCCTTGAGAGTGAGCATCCACCGTAGATAGCCAGGATGTTGCTTGGCGATTTCGGAGAGTTTCCCCCCCTTATTTTTACCTTTTATAAAGACTCTTTCCTCGGGAGGTCCACTAAACCATAGGTCTATGCCGGTTCGAAAAGGTCTGATCTGATCACAGTAGCTATGCAGTCCATCGACGTCTTGAGGTATGTGAGGATATCGCTCGAGTTGTGCGCTAAGCACAGCTGCAGTTGTCCGTATATCGCCAAGCGCCTGATGTGCTTCTTCATGTGTCCTCCCGAGGTAGAACTTGGCTGCCGCGGAAAGGTCTCTTGGTTCTTCACGGTGGAAGATATTCTGCATGTCGATTAGCCGACGGTCGCGAACCTCAAGGTTAATCCCACATCGCTTGAATTCTGCGACCAGCATATGCAGGTCGAAGCCTCGTATGTTAAAGCCAGCTAGATCGGCATCTTCAATGAGGGTTTCCAGGCTTTTCGCCCGCAAACAGAATGTTGGCTCATTCGCGATATCTTCGTCCGTGATACCGTGGATGGCAGTAACTTCAGCAGGAATCGGCACGCCCGGATTAAATCGGCGTACACGTTCGATAACGTCTCCTTGGGGCGTGACTTTGATGAGTGCCAGTTCCACAATGCGATCGTTGTTGACATCGAGGCCAGTGGTCTCGATGTCAAAAAAGACAAGTGGGCGGTCGAGTTCTAAAGGTAGATGCATAACAAGGCCAAGGTAGTCAGGTAATTCAAAGAGGACTACAGTACTAAGATCATGAGTGAATCAATGAAAGCAGTGGTTATTACACAGCCGGGAGGGGTTGAGGTGCTTGAGTTACGTGATGTAGAGCGCCCGACTCCTGGAGGGATGGATATACTTGTCCGTGTGGCTTCTTCTGGCTTGAATCGCGCAGATCTACTACAGCGCCGTGGGCTTTACCCTCCACCACGAGGGTATCCTGAAGACATCCCCGGTCTCGAATATTCAGGTGTGATCGAGGCCATAGGTGAGGAGGTTGATACCCATGCTGTTGGTCAAGCTGTGATGGGTATTACCGGCGGAGGTGCCTATGCCGAGTACGTGGTCGTTCCAGCGGCGACTACGGTAAGAGTGCCCCATGGCCTGGATCCGGTCGAAGCCGGTGCTATTCCAGAAGTATTTATGACTGCGTACGATGCCGTGTTTCTTCAAGAAAGGCTTTGCATGGACGAGAGCCTTCTGGTTCATGCAGTAGGAAGCGGTGTTGGTACTGCGGCGCTCCAGCTAGCTCTCCGAGCTGGAGCTATCGTGATTGGGACGTCTCGAACTGAGACAAAACTGGAGGCTGCGGCAGCACTTGGGTTGGAGCACAGAGTCTTAGGAGATGAAGTTTGGCCAAACAAAGTGCTCGAGATCACTGATGGATTGGGCGTTAACGTGATTCTTGATCTTGTCGGTGGAGCGTATCTCAAGGGCAACCAGAAGGTGCTTGCCAACCGGGGCCGACACATCGTGGTTGGTGTACCCGCTGGTGCTAAGGCGGAATTCGACCTGCGATCTCTGATGGTCCGACGAGGCTCAATACGAGGAACGACGTTACGAGCCCGTCCACTCAATGAAAAGGTGGATCTTGCTCGTGCTTTTGAGCTGGAGGTATTGCCGGGCTTCGAGATGGGTGAGTTGAAGGCTGTGGTTGATCGTACATTCCCGGTAGGTGAAGCACAGGCCGCGCATAGATATATGGAAGAGAACCGGAATTTTGGGAAAATCTTGCTAACATGGTGAGCAAGTAGGGGCTTTCTACTTGTTGTCGGTACCCTCTCCTTCGAAACCCAGGGCTTCCAGTACCAATTCGGCTTGTTGGGCCGCATGATCTGTAGCCCTCCCTTCAGCTGGGCTCGCGCGTTCCGGGCGCGCTATATAAGCGAGAGGCAGGTCCCGCGGTACGATTGCACGTAGGCGCGGCCCGACAAATGTAAGTGCACCCATATTTCGGGGTTCTTCCTGCATCCAGAAGACTTTCTCAAGATTGGGATATCGCATGAGAAGTTCCTCTAGGGCAGCTTCAGGAAATGGGTACAAGAGCTCCATCCGTGCGATTGCCGTTGAGTTGGCTTCCTCCCGTTTCGGGTGTCCCTGCAGATCGTAAAAAACTTTTCCAGTGCACAGTATGAGCCGCTTGACTTGACTGTGATCCTCGATTGTTGCGTCCTCGATCACATGCCTAAACTCTCCCTCAAGAAGCTCCGATACTTTGGATGAAGCCATACCATGCCGGAGTAGGCTTTTGGGAGTCATGACAATCATGGGCCGTTCGGGCCGTCGGAGTGCCTGACGGCGGAGTAGATGGAAGTACTGCGCGGGGGTAGTCGGATAGGTGACCCGCATATTGCCCTCGGCACAAAGCTGCAGAAACCGCTCAATTCGGGCGCTAGAGTGCTCTGGACCCTGACCTTCATAACCGTGTGGGAGTAGGAGCGTCAATCGTGAGTATTGCCCCCATTTCGTCAGTCCAGATGAAAGAAACTGGTCGATCATAACCTGGCCTACATTCACAAAATCGCCGAATTGAGCTTCCCAAAGCACAACGTCAGTGTCTGCACCAACTGAGTAGCCATACTCGAATCCAATGACGGCTGTTTCAGTTAACGGAGAGTTGTAGACTTCTAGGCGAGTACTTGATACCTGATCGAGTGGCGTGTAGACATCT
Source organism: uncultured bacterium (assembly GCA_963934665.1). Lineage (GTDB taxonomy): Bacteria > Gemmatimonadota > Gemmatimonadetes > Longimicrobiales > Gaopeijiaceae > UBA1142. The sequence goes on from CAWVZF010000016.1 coordinate 4,374, forward strand.
CCGGTCTTTACGTCGTGCAAGACCATATGTCTGTGGCTGAATGTTCCACGCTGGGTATCCTGCCCGGTAAGCCGAATCGGGATGCCTTCTTTCAGGAGTGACCCAAGAGCAAGTATCTCAGCGTGTCCCCAATCAAGCGTATAGCCGGGCGAGAAGTTGTCGGCCCTTGGTTCAAGTTGGCGCCAGAGTTTTGGATGAGGAGTAAAGTCATCCGGGAATTGGACTGTAGCCGTGTTGATCTCTGCAAGCGTCTTGAATGGAACACCGGTATCGCGAGGGACTACCGGCACCTCGCGTTCATCATCTGGAGTATCATCGGAGACTGGTTCGTACTCGCGCACGGTTTCCTGAGCCTCCCTGAGTTTACTCGTGATTGCTTCCTGTAGGGCACTGGCTTCTTCCTGAGATACAATGCCTTCAGTAGCGAGCTGATCAGCGTAAATCGCGCGCACTGTCGGATGATTCGTGATGTTCTCGTACTCTAGGGGTTGAGTGTACGCAGGTTCGTCTCCCTCATTGTGTCCGTAGCGTCGATAGCCAACGAGGTCGATCACAAAATCGTCCTCAAAATGTGATCGGTATGCTGCAGCTAAACGCACTGCTGCAAGACAAGCTTCTGCGTCGTCAGCATTCACATGTAGCACGGGAATGCCATAACCTTTTGCGAGATCACTCGCGTACACGGTCGAACGCCCATCCCGTGGGTCGGTTGTAAACCCAACCTGGTTGTTGAGTATGAAGTGGATCGTCCCACCCACTCCATAGCCATTAAGTCGGGCTAAATTAAGTGTTTCTGCGACAACACCTTCCGCGGCGAAAGCTGCATCTCCATGGATCAAGATGGGTACGATAGAGTGGGTGTCAGCTGAGCTATCATTCCCAGTTGTCTTGAATTGACGCGAGCGAGCTATACCGGCGACCACTGGGTTAATGAACTCTAAGTGGCTCGGATTTGGTGCAAGCTCAATCCTGATTGTGCCGATCCCATCGATATCACGCGTTCCCCGTGCACCGTGATGGTACTTAACATCCCCCGTACCGGAGATATCAAGTTGCCCACCCTGATATGAGGGTCCTTCAAATTCTGCTAGTAGTTCGCCATATGATATACCGACGATGTGTGTCAGAACGTTCAGGCGTCCACGGTGGGCCATACCGAGTATGACTTCTTGACCTCCAGCTTGGGCAATATTCTCAATTGCCAGGTGGAGCATTGGCACCAGGGCGTCAGTGCCTTCAAGCGAGAACCGCTTCTGGCCGAGATAAGCTTTGTGTAGGAATTGTTCTAAGCCTTCCACCTCCGAGAGGTGTCGAAGCAGTTCAGATTTGTCTGTCGCATTCATTTTCGGAAAATGTGACTCCGACTCAACCTGGTCCCAAAGCCAGCCAACCTTTACATGGTCATCCAGATGTTCGAACTCATAACCGATCGAGCCAGCGTAGACTGCGACGAGAGCGTTTAGGGCGTCGGCTACCGACTTGTCTTCACTGTTGCCTTCCATAACCAGTGAGGCAGGTAGTTCGGACAACTCCTCCATCGATGTACCAAAGAATGCTGGTGAGAGTTGTGGGTGGCCTAATGGCTCGGTACCGAGTGGATCGAGGCGCGCAAGTTGGTGGCCGTGATCCCGAAAAGCTTGAACGAGCGCCGTCGCACGTGAGACGACGGGGAGAACCCGACGTAGATGCTCTGCAGCTTCAGAAGAGGCCGATACACTGACTGGACTGGGTGTCGGGGTAGTATCGGTACTTTTAGGTGGAGTGTCGGGGACAGATGGCGCTTCTAGCGGTGTTCCAGGAGTCCGCGTCTCGAAGAGCTTACGCCACTCTGATGGGACCGCCTCCGGGTTACGGGCGTACTCCTCGAACATTGCCTGGACGTAGGCAGCATTTTGACCTTCGAAGAGCGATTCATCCATCACCTAAAGTTACTTTATTTTTCCAAGGGGTTGGAGTGCGTTGCCACCTTTGGTTCTTGTCGGTTATACCCTCGTTACTAATGTCTGTGCTTCAAATGCGATCCTTGGCTCAAATCACAAAGTGACCTCAGTTACAGAAATGCTTGTCAGTCCTTCCTTGGGGCTAGCCCATCCAGTATGGATGGAGCGGTTTCCATGGCTTTGTCAGGGATGCACGATACGAAGTGTAGACGGAGTCCCCTACGATTTTGGTTTTTTCAGCGGTGGATCGTCGACCGAATCTGTGCAAGAGAATTGGTCAACTCTTATGGATGTTACTGGCGCAACCAGTATAGCGCATGGGCACCAAGTCCACGGAACCAAGATTTTCAAGCATGAAACTACTTCAATTGGCTTGAACATATTCCCTGACTGTGATGGCCATGTGACAAACTCGGTTGGTGTTCTTCTTGCAGTGACCACAGCTGACTGTGTACCGATATTTCTTGTGGATGCTGATCGTAGAGCAATTGCTGTTCTTCATGCGGGTTGGCGAGGTATTGCTGCCGGGATCCTGGATTGTGGTGTCACGGCGCTCAGAGAGTACTCAGGTTCCAGGCCAACGGATCTTATGATGCATCTTGGGCCTTCGATCTGTGGGGAGTGTTATGAGGTTGGCACAGAAGTCTTCAAGCATCTTGGGCAGCCAATACCACTGCAGCCCAGTCCGATAGATCTTCGCAGAGTTCTTGCTCAAAAGGCGGATAACGCGGGAATTTCTCCGACAAATATCACAAGCTCGGACCACTGTACCCGCTGCACTGAGAGCGCACTCTTCTCTCATCGGTCTGGAGACATGGGTAGACAGGTCTCATACATTGGCTTGAGACCGTGAATCCTGAGCACTCGGATAAACCACAGCCATCGCAGCTGTGGATCGGCCTATGCGAACTTTGTGTAAACCGGCGGATAACTCGTAATAGAGTTGGATCGAACTTTCATCTTTGTAGCCTATCGAAGAAAGATCCACGTTACCCGAAGTACCCAGTTTTACCCGTACTAAGCTGTGAAGGTTATGACGCTGGCAGCGAAACGTCGTGTGAGTGATAAGCTGCCCTGAATCCGGAATCTTACGGGGCAGGGCTGGAGTAGTCGCTCAAGGTGGGTAAGTGATATTGATTACCTCCCCTGCATAGGATGCTCGACATACCTTCTACTCCTAATCATGAGAGGGAGGCTTCTGTGAAAAAGTTGATACTGTTCAAGGCGTTCAGCGCCTGTTTTTTGACGGCTACAATTTTTTTAGCGGGTGTACTGCATGCCCAGCAGTCTCCACTCGCTAACGAAGACATCTTTGAGATTGAGTATGCATCAGATGTCCAGATCTCTCCGGATGCCACAATGGTGGCGTACGTACGATACTCAATGAGCATTATGCGGGACCGGCGGGAAGGTCGGTTGTGGCTGGTGAGCAGTGATGGGTCCAACCATAGAAAGTTGACGAGCGAGGACCGTTCTGAGTCCTCACCACGCTGGTCTCCTGACGGAACTCGCATCGCTTTTGTGTCCGGGAGTGCGGACGGTAGCGAGATCTACGTTTATTGGGTGGAAACCGGACAGATTGCCCGACTTAGCCAACTGGAGCGCTCGCCTGGTGGCATAGCGTGGTCTCCTGATGGAACGCAAATCGCATTCACTATGCTGGTGCCAGAAGCACGTCCTGTGTTCGCGGCTATGCCAGCGAAACCTGTGGGGGCTGAATGGGCTGACCCACCGATTGTGGAGACGCGAGTACGCCATGAAGCCGATGGCAGCGGTGTCATCGAGCCGGGATTCCGACACATCTTCGTTATTCCGTCTGACGGGGGATCCGCGCGCCAGATTACCGCTGGAGACTTTCAACATGGAGCACCGGTCTGGGGAGCTGACGGGAGATCGATTTTGTTCAGTGCTAACCGACATCCAGGCTGGGAATGGGAGTTAGACCAGAGCGATATATACCAGATTTCTCTTAATGATGGAGTCACTGTACCTCTGACCAGTCGTAACGGGCCTGATGATGGACAGGTAGTGTCTCCAGATGGTTCTAGTGTGGCTTTCACGAGCTTTGAAGATCGGGTGCGCACATACCAAACCCAGGATCTTCACCTGATGCGAGCAGATGGTTCAGAAAAGAGTCTGCTTTTGGAGGAACTAGACCGGTCGGTGACAGGTTTAGCTTGGGCCGCTGATGGCAGTGGCGTGTACTTCAGCTATGAAGATGAGGGGATTACCAAGGTTGGCTTTACGACCACCGCAGGTGACTGGCGGGTTGTGGCTGAGGATTTGGGCGGTACGTCTGTCGGGCGGGCCTATGGTGGCGGTAACTATTCAGTAGCTCGGGATGGGACCGTAGCCTTTACTTACACCCGGTCGGATGATCCGAGTGAAGTGGCCCTAGTAACACCTGACGGCCGACAACGAATGGTCACGAATTTAAATGGTGACCTGAAGAGCCGAACACAGCTAGCTACGGCTGAAATGTTCTGGACAGAGTCGTCATACGATGGCCGCCCTATTCAGTCGTGGATATTACACCCCCCGGACTTCGATCCAGATAACGAGTATCCGCTGCTTTTGGAAATCCATGGCGGTCCGGTGTCCAATTATGGTGATCGCTTTGCGGGCGAGTTCCAACTGTATGCTGCAGCAGGCTTTGTGGTCGTGTACTCAAACCCACGAGGCAGTACTGGCTATGGGGAAGAATTTGGCGATTTGCTTTATCACAATTACCCGGGCAACGATTACGATGACCTTATCTCTGCAGTTGATGCAGTCATTGGAAAGGGCTACATCGATGAGGATCAGCTTTACGTGACGGGTGGTAGCGCTGGTGGAATTATGACAGCATGGATTGTTGGTCACACAAACCGCTTCCGTGCTGCGGTGGTGACCAAACCTGTAGTTAACTGGATCAGCAAAACCCTTGTAGCGGATAACTACAATGGGTATATGCACCGTCGGTATCCTGGCACGCCATGGGAGAACCCCGAAGCATATTGGGACTTCTCTCCACTTTCGGTGGTAGGTGACATAGAGACGCCGACCATGGTCTTGGTGGGTACGGCAGATCTACGGACACCTCTTTCGGAGGCCAAGCAACTATACCATGCCTTGACACTCAGGCGTGTCGATACTGCACTCGTACAGATTCCTGGAGCCTATCACAATATCTCAAACCGACCGAGTCAGTTGATCGCCAAGGTTATCAATACGGTAGCTTGGTTCGACCGGTATAAAGGTGGGACGCCGATCAGCTAGAAGACTTTGCTGAATGTCTTTCTCAGGAGATGGACCGATTGGTCCAGTTAAAGCCTCCCATCCGAGATCTGCTTGACCGCGTAATCGACCGCCCTTGCCGTGAGCGCCATGTATGTCAGGCTCGGATTTTGGTTGGCAGATGATGTCATGCACGCACCGTCAGTGACGAAGAGATTGGGGACGTCCCATGATTGATTCCACCCATTGAGCACTGAGGTTGCTGGGTCACGACCCATTCTCGCTGTACCCATTTCATGGATCGTGAGACCGGGTGGGTTATCCTCAATAAATGAGCTTATCTCGCTGGCCCCTGCAGCTTCCAGCATCTCAGCCGCCTGGATCGACATGTCGTTTAAGGCTGCTCTTTCATTGTCACTCCACTCACATTGGATGTTGAGGACGGGGATTCCCCAAGCATCGACCCTATCTGGATCAAGCGTCACTTGGTTTGACTCCCTCGGCAGGCACTCGCCGAAGCCGTAAAACCTGAATTGCCATGGACCCGGTGCTCTCAGGGCATGCTTAAAGTCAGCGCCGAAGCCGGGCATATCATTACCACGTGCCCAGCCTACTCGGCTTCCACCACCTTGGTAGGCATAGCCTCGAAGAAAATCCGGATGTTGTTCGGATACGTTGCGGAAGCGGGGCAGATAAATTCCGTTCGGACGACGTCCGTAGACCCACTTGTCGTCCATCCCTGAGATGAGCCCCTGTGCCCCGCCTCCCATCGTGTGGTCCATAAGGTTATGCCCAAGTTGGCCTGAAGAATTCGCCAGGCCATCAGGCCAACGCTCAGTGGCTGAGTGGAGGAGGATACGTGTGGATTCTAGGGCAGACGCGCAGAGGAATACGAGGCGACCATGGAATTCGAGTGTTTCTTGCGTTTCAGCATCAATGACGCGCACGCCTGACGCTTTTCCCGATGTTGGGTCGTAGATCACACTGTGCACGACGCTGTGGGGGCGTAGCGTCATCCGCCCTGTGACTGCGGCAGCTGGCAGAGTGGCAGCCAGCGAACTGAAGTACGAATGGGTAGTACATCCGCGTTCACAGGTACCGCAGTAGTGGCAAGCTCGACGTCCCCCATGGTCGGCCGTGAGGATAGCGCACCGCCCGATTGTCAGCACCCGCTCTCCACTGAAGTGACTCATGAGCGATTCACGCACATGCTGCTCTGCACAGTTTAGGCTCATTGGAGGTAAGAATCTGCTGTCTGGTAACTGCGCTAGGCCTTCGGCTTGTCCACTAACTCCAATGAAACGTTCCACATGGTCATACCATGGTTCGATATCAGCGTAACGAATTGGCCAATCGACTCCGAAGCCGTCACGAGCATTAGCTTCGAAATCAAGATCACTCAGCCTGTAGACTTGTCTGCCCCAAACAATTGAACGTCCTCCAACCTGTCTGGACCGGATCCATAAGAACGGCTTTCCATCTTCAGTCGTATAAGGGTTCTCGTCATCACGGACGAAGAATTTTTCACTCCACTCATCACACGCGTAGCATTCACGCTGGATAGGTCGTTCCCGTTCTTGTTTGATCCGATCTCGTTTCCCTCGGAAAGGAAGCTCCCAAGCTTGAGTCGTCATTACGTAATCATTCTCGGGATCAATCGATCGTCCTGCCTCAAGAACAAGTGTGCGGAGGCCTCGCTCAGTGAGCTCCTTGGCCGCCCAGCCGCCAGTGATGCCGGAGCCGACAACGATGGCGTCATAGTGTTCCTGTTTGGGCATTAGTTGCCGTCCTCCGCAGACCGAGTGACTTCCGAAAGGTCTACGCAGCCATCAAAGCGCCCAGGGATCGGTTGGTATAGAAGTTCTTCACGCAAGCCGATTTCAGATGAGTAGTAGCCACTAAGTACTAGGCCTCGAAACTGCTGAAAGAATGGGTTCGGAGCATCTTCTTCTGAGGCAATCGTAGTGCGGCTCTCGACTTCGAGTGCAGAGACGATCTCAGCCTGAGTCTCCACTCCAGATTGTGCGAATACAACGCCACCCAGTGCTTGGGTGCGCTCATCCACCTCAGTGAGACCACGCATGAAGCGCTCTCGATCGTCTGTGTCATACCATTCTGCCACAATGAGCTCGATGAACTCAGGAACACCGGCCGTGATCGCGCCAGGAGTGTCTGTAGTCGGGATGATGAGTTCAGAAAGAGCCTCGATGGTTTCACGTTGCTGGGACGTGAAGAACATACGGGACGGTTTTCTGGAAGCTCCTGACTCAAATAAGGCAGCCAATTGAGAAGCGTTAAGCCCGGCGAGTGCAGCACTTGCTCCTAACAGGCGAAAAAGATGGCGGCGATCTATGCTATAGCTCCTCTGGTAGGGCGGTACACAGGATGAATCTTATTTCGGTCAGTTCCGATCCATTTGAACTAACAGACCAAAGTGAAGGAAGCAGGGAACCCGTGGCAAGCAGGTGTCCTGTGATCGCCGATAAGGAGCTTGGTTTTCTTAGGGGAATGCTTACCGGACTCGAGGATTGTGAGAGAGGTGGGTCCGTGCCTTAGCTTCTCTGATCCAGAAATGTTTGGAGAGCTTCCCAGGATTCCTTTGGAAGCTCTTCGGCCGGCATATGCCCACAGTTTTCCAAGACTTGCAGTTTGGCATCCGGGAGTTTGTCGGCGAGACGTTCTCCGACCCAAAGGGGCACGACACGGTCTTGCCGCCCCCACAGAACCAGTGTCGGCACATCAAGCTCTTCGAACCGCGCAGTCAACTTCTCTAGGTCAGGGGGTATGATGGCTAATGCTGTGTCAATGAGGGCGCGATGGGCCTCCGGGGAACTCAAGGGTTTTGCGTATCCTAGAACCTGGTCGTCTGAGACTTCAGATGGATCAAACACAATCGACTTCAATACGTGTCGGATCACGAACTGGGTGCCAAGTATACGTAGTGCCGTGCTAGCCAAGCGACGATACTTAGCCAGAGCAACAAAGAGGGGCATCCGCTGCTTGTAAGCGGCGCTGGCTACCAGAATGAGGCGCTTGAGCCGTCCGGGTTCGGAATCGAGCAACCTGAGAGCTGTATCCAATGCGACACCTCCACCGAGAGAGTGGCCAATCAGGGTCACTCTCTGAAGATCTGCTTGGAGGATGAGACGATAAATCAACTCCGCTTGGTGCCTTGGTCCATATTGGCCATCATCAGGCTTGGGTGCGGAGCCGAAGCCTTTCATGTCCACGAGCACGACATGGGCTCGTTTAGCTAGGAAAGGAGCCCAGTATCGCCATGAAAAGCTTGATCCACCATAACCGTGAAGGAGTACGATACTATCGACACCGGTATCGGGATCAGGCCCCAGTATTTCCACATGGAGCGGAAGGTCAAAGATCATCTTGCTAGTGATATTACTGATATGAAAGCCTCAACGTTTCCCAGTACTACAGGAAGATTCTGTATGGGAGGTGTGGTCAGTCTTCAGCGGGCGAACCTCTAAGTTGAGCGGGAGGCGCATCTCCGAACCTAGAGAAAACTCGTGAGGTGGGAAAATCACCGAATGGCTCCAGCACTGACAGCTTAGATCTCGTAAGAAGATAAATGGGTTTACCCGAAAACCATTCGCAGGTATCGTTATTCGTACTATTCACACTAGTTCCCTCGTCCTCCGAGAAGCACTCGAGCAAACACTCGCTTCCCAATGAGCGACACGACGGAAACGGCTGATAGCCGAGTCCGCGAGGAATCCGCTGCTATCGAAATGATATGCGAGCGTGTTGGCCTCGTAGTTGGAGGTGACGACACATCGCTAGCGGTGGACTTCGCGAAGATCTTTCTCTCTAAGGCTCCGCCTGAGTTTCTGACCGGGCGTAGTGTCGAGGAATTAGTGCATTTGGTGTCTGGGAGCTTCCACTTCCTCAAGTCTTCGAAGGCCGACCAAGTGGATGTCTCAATCACGAATCCTGAGGATGATAGCGAAAGTTGGGATAGGCCGGTCACGGTGGTGCGCACGAACGTGAGTGAGAGGCCTTTCATCATCGACACGATTCGTGAATACCTACGAACGTATGATCTTGCAATTGATCACATTGTGTACCCGATGTTAGATGTAGAGAGAGACAGCAGTGGCGATGTCGTGGCCATTCAACTCAAACGCAACGGGTCCACACGGGAATCATTTGTCCACTGTGAAGTTACCCGTGTGAGTCATCCTGAGAAGCTTGCTCTGATGGAAGCTGAACTCAGCAGTAATCTGAGTGACGTGGTGCGGGTTACTGATGATTTTGAACTCATGCTCGATACGGCGAATTCTGTGATTGCTGATCTGAGCGAGCATGTAACAACCCGTGGGTCTGACAGCACTGAAATCCAAGAGATACAGGAGTTCATTGGGTGGCTGAGGGACGGTGGTTTTGTATTCCTCGGTTATCGAGGATACGATCTTGTCGATGGTCCAGGTGGAAAGCTGAACGGAGTTGTTCGGGAGAATTCAGGCCTCGGTATTCTGCGCGACCAAGAGCGATCACGGTTTGCCGACCCTGTTCCGATTGCTGATCTAGGCGAGAAGGCGCAGCGTCTTATCGAGCACGGTCCTTCATTGGTCATCAACAAAACAAACGCAAGGGCTACCGTCCATCGTATCGCTCGTATGGATGACATCGGCATTAAACAATTGGATCGGAATGGCCAGCTTGTAGGGATGCATCGGTTCGTTGGGCTATTCACATCTAAGACATATTCGGAGGATGCTGAAAACGTACCGATCCTGCGCCAGAAATTGTCCCAAGTCCTAAAAGAAGCCGGGGCAGAAGAGGGTTCGCACGATTACAAAGAGATCTCCACGATCTTTAACTCTATGCCTACCGGTCAGTTGCTTATCTCTGCAGAGGAAGATTTGGGCAGTGACGTTCAGTCGATCCTGAACTCATACGATGACGACCACGTTCATGTGTCGTTGCGCCCGGATGTGCTCCAACGCGGTATTGCGGTGATGGTGATCATACCGGAAGACCGCTTCTCTGCTGAGGTTCGCGAAGATATTGAAGAAGAACTTTTGCGGGTGCTCAATGGCCAACAATTGAGTTCCCACCTGGCGATGGGAGGAGGAGGTCAGGCTCGACTCCATTTCTATATCGCAGTACCCGAAGGCAGTGCAGCTGAAGTGGATGTTGCCCAGCTAGAGGAACTAGTTAACGCTCTACTACGAACTTGGTCGGACAAGTTGCGTGACGGTCTTGCCAAGGTCGTCTCAAGAGAAGATGCGATAAAGCTTTCGGACTTCTATAGCCAAGCATTCAACGCTGAATATCAAGCAGCAACCGACCCGGGGATCGCTGCTGAAGACGTCCTTCATTTGGAATCGATGCGAGCTGATAGACGTGAGATTTCAATCGCATTCGCAAATCGGGGACCGTCCATCTCTGTTGCTGGGATTGAAGGCGCCACCGAGTTAAAGGTGTACCTACTTGGCAAGCGCTTAATCCTATCCGATTTCATGCCGATTCTAGAAGATGTTGGACTTCGCGTGATCGCTGCGAATCCCTACGAAGTAGAGCTTCTGAACGAATCGGGCACGGTTTATATCTTTGCAGTGCAAGACCAAGAGCAGCAGCAGCTCACTGTAGATAGTCGAGGTGAGCTTCTATCAGAAACCATCCTCGCTTCCAGGTCCGGGGACGTAATCAGTGATTCTCTGAATGCTCTGGCATTGTCTGCTGGACTTCACTGGCGTGAAGTGGATGTGCTACGGGGATACCTTGGATATGCCTTCCAGATCGGCGCTGTTCCAAGTCGTGTATCAATCCGAGCAGCACTTATTCAGTATTCCGGGATTGCCCGAGAACTATTCGAGTTATTCGCTACGAAATTTGATCCTGATTCCTCTGCAACGAAGCAGGAACGGCTCGCTGAGATCGCGCAGCGCCGAGCAGGATTCTTTAGATCTCTTCGGAGTGTTTCAGCACTCGCTGACGATAGGGCATTACGCAGGCTAGAAGAGCTGATCAGTGCCACGGTCCGTACGAATTTCTATCGTCACGGTGGCAGTGAACCGACCTTCCGCTCGGGCGGGGTACCCTATCTCTCATTCAAATTTTCGTGTCGGAGTATGGAATTTCTGCAGCGTACACGGATGCTTTACGAGGTCTGGGTACATTCTGCTCGCATGGAAGGCGTGCACTTACGAGGGGCAAGCGTCGCGCGAGGTGGAATCCGTTGGAGCGATCGGCCGGATGATTATAGGACTGAAATTCTCGGCCTTGTTAAGACGCAGATGGTGAAGAATGCCGTGATTGTGCCTGCAGGTTCGAAAGGAGGCTTTGTACCCCGACTCCTTACCAGCGAGCCTGAAGCACAATTCGATGAGGGCAAGAGGCAGTACGAAACTCTTATTCGAGGGCTCCTTGATATCACGGACAATCTCGTTGAAGGGAAGGTGCAGACACCCGATAGGGTAGTCTCGTTCGATGGTGCTGATCCTTATTTGGTGGTCGCGGCAGATAAGGGGACCGCGAAGTTCTCGGATGTGGCGAATGAGATTTCCACGGAATACGGGTTTTGGCTGAACGATGCTTTCGCATCAGGGGGGTCAAATGGATATGACCATAAGGCTGTGGGAATCACAGCCCGTGGCACTTGGGAGTGTGTGAAGCGTCACTTCCGAGAAAAGGGTAAAGATATTGAATCAGAGCCGTTTACCCTGATCGGCATTGGTGATATGAGCGGGGACGTATTCGGTAATGGTTTGCTGATGTCGGAACAGGCTCAGCTCATAGCAGCCTTCGATCACCGGCATATTTTCATTGATCCTGACCCTGACCCATCGACATCGTATGCGGAGCGCAAGCGGTTATTTGGTATAGAGCGCTCAAGTTGGGAGGACTATGACCGGACGCGATTAAGTAAAGGGGGGATGGTGATCCTCAGAGGGAGTAAGGAGGTTGACCTCTCCCCTGAAGCTCGGGCAGCCTTGGGCATTTCGGACGAGGACTCCGAACCACTTAACGGGGAATCTCTTGTCCGAGCGGTGCTCAAGGCCCCGGTGGAACTTCTATGGAATGGAGGCATCGGAACATTCGTTAAGGCAACCTCAGAGACTGATGCCGATGCGGGCAACCCATCCAATGACCCCGTGAGAGTTGATGCACCTGACTTGCGCTGCGAAGTCGTGGGTGAAGGGGGAAATCTTGGATTCACGCAGGACGCACGTGTCGAGTACTCGCTCCTCGGAGGAGCGATCAATACTGATGCGATTGATAACTCGGCTGGGGTGGATATGTCCGACCATGAGGTCAATCTCAAGATCCTACTTGCTCATGGAATTACATCAGGGTCGCTGTCGGTACTTAATCGGAATGAGCTTCTGGAGGAGCTTACTGAGTCTGTAGCCGAATTGGTGCTTCAGAACAATCGCTCTCAGAGTCTCGCAATCTCTCTTGACCAATTGCGGGCGCGAGAATCTATAGATGATTTCCGTGACCTGATGTTTGCCCTCGAGAAGACAACTGAACTAGACAGAAGCTCCGAAAGCTTACCGACCGCTGATGCTTTAGCAGAGCGCCGGGAGGGTGGGCATATTCTTTCCCGCCCCGAGCTGTGTGTCCTTCTGGCCTACTCTAAGCTCTCGCTGATGGGCAGGCTGTTGAGAAGTCGAGTGCCTGATGACCCAGTAAGCGAGAGTTATCTACTCGGATACTTTCCGGTCTCTGCAATTACTGCTGCTGGCGAGGAAGGCTTGGATACACACCGCCTCCGCCGCCAAATCATCGCAAGCCAGCTGACAAACGATCTTGTTGACTTGATGGGAGCAGCTTTTGTGAATCGGCTTGTCCGTGATACCGGCCATCCCGCGAAGGAGGTTGTGAGCGCATGGCTGGTTGCGTCACGGTTATCCGACCACAGGGCCCTATTGTCGGAAATTGAGAATCAGCAGAGTAAGGTTAACCCCCGTATCACATACCGATGGCTATTGGCTTTGAGTCGTGTATTGGAACGCACAACCAGATGGGTGCTACAGAACGTTGATGGGGAGCTATCCCCCGCAACTATTGTTGGAGAAAATCTCCAGGGTCTCGCAACTCTCAGGGACTCTTTCAGCGAAGTAGTCGCAGGTGAGGAGCGAGCTCTTTTCGCAGCTCGTGTAAGTGAGATACGGGAAGTAGGAGCCGATGAGTCATTCTCAGAGCGACTGATGACACTTCGATTCCTTGACCAAATGCTTGATATCCTCGAGATCGAGCGCGAGACCGGAGCAGATACGCTCGACACCGCAAGAGCTTACTACAGGATATCAGAGGAGTTTGATCTGCCGTGGTTGCACCGTAACAGCCTTGCAGCAGCTGGTGAGGATCAGTGGGAGCAACGAGCCGGACGTGTGTTGTCTGAAGACCTAGCTCGTGCTCATCGGCGGCTAGTGGTTGCTGTTTTAACACAAGCCGGTAGTGATGAGCCCTGGAAAGCAACTCGTGCATTACTAAAGAATCAGGGCCGCAATGTGCGCCGTTTCAAGAGTCTATTGGAGCAAGTGAAAGCTGAGGAAAGTCTAGGCTTTGCTGCGGTATCAGTGGTTGCACGGGAGGTATCTACTCTTGCAAGAAGCATCACAGCCCGGTGATAAGAGTAAGCAAACAGCTCAGGAGGTACTTGGATGCCGTGACAATTCCTCCTTGCGGACCAAGCCCCTCTGCTGCAATCATGGCGTTTATGTGCGTCCTGTTCGTTCGGGTTCTCCGTTCTCGGGATGCACTTTCTCTTAGAGAGGGAGCATAGATGCACCCCACAGACACCCGGGATCCGCAGTACTACCATCGGGTTGTAGATTGCCAATGGGGATGTCCGGCGCACACCAATGTGCCTGAGTACATTCGTCTAATCGCGGATGGTAAGTATACCGAATCGTATATGCTTAACCGGGAATCAAACGTATTCCCGGGCATTCTTGGCAGGACCTGTGATCGGCCGTGTGAGCCGGCTTGCCGCCGAACTCGTGTCGAGGATGAACCAGTAGCGATTTGCCGGCTCAAGCGAGTTGCTGCCGATCTTAGAGGTGAAATCGATCACCTTCTCCCGAAGGCTGCCGAAGAGAAGAATGGGAAGAGAATTGCACTGATTGGGGCTGGGCCGGCATCACTTACGGTAGCCAATGACCTGATGCCGTTAGGGTACCACTGCACGATCTTCGAGGCGCTACCGAAGCCTGGGGGTTTGATGCGCACCAACATCCCATCATTCCGGCTTCCGGTCGAAGTTCTTGAGGAAGAGATGGACATGGTTCTCGATATGGGAGTTGAGATCCACTACAACCATCGTATTGATAGCCTAAAAGAATTGCTGGATGAAGGTGACTTTGACGCATACTTCATTGGTACCGGTGCCCCCAAGGGCAAGGAACTGAATATCCCCGGTCGCACTGAAGCGGACGCAAACATTCACATAGGGATCGAGTGGCTTGAGTCGATCCACTTCGGACATATTGATTCGGTTGGGGAGCAGGTTCTCGTCATTGGTGTCGGTAACACGGCTATGGACTGCTGTCGGAGTTCAAAGCGGCTAGGTGGAAAAGACATCAAGGTCATGGCCAGGAAGAGTCGGCCTTATTTCAAGGCGTCCCCGTGGGAGCTTGAAGACGCCGAAGACGAAGAGGTCGAAATTCTCGTGGATCACTCACCTCAATGTTTTGTCATCGAAGACGGTCGGTTAAGGGGGATGATCTTCGACCTCGTGGAGTGGGAGGAAAACGAAAAGGGACGCCTCGTTAGCACAAAGCATGGGGAAACCTTCATTCCAGCAGATGACGTTGTGCTCGCGATCGGGCAGGACAATGCGTTTCCGTGGATCGAGCGCGACATCGGTATCGAGTTCGGAGAATGGGACATGCCTGTTGTTGACCGTGCCACATTCATGACCACCCGTGAAGGTGTTTTCGTCGGAGGTGATGCCGCCTGGGGTCCGGAGAACATCATTTGGGCAGTAGAGCACGGACATCAGGCAGCAATTTCAATCCACAATTACTGCCGAGGAGTTCCAGTCACGGACCGGCCACCTTACGGGATGAATCTAGTCTCAACCAAGATGGGGATTCATGAGTGGCGTTATTCAAATGACTATGACCCGGCTTTACGCACCGAGATGCGCTATGCGGACTTAGAGAAACGGCTCTCCGACATGAAGATTGAAGCCGAACTGGGTTTCGACGTGCGAGAAACTGTACGTGAGGTTGAGCGGTGTCTTAACTGTGATATCCAGACCGACTTCACAGCCAACCTCTGTATTGAGTGTGATGCATGTATTGATGTGTGTCCGGTAACGTGTCTGACCATCACACACAACGGTGAAGAAGAAGATCTTCGTCAGCGACTTATGGCACCGGCTGACAATATGGATCAGGCGATTTTTGCCTCTGAATCACTTCCGCAGACAGGTCGCATTATGGTGAAAGATGAGGACCTGTGCGTCCACTGCGGATTATGCGCTGAGCGTTGTCCCACCGCAGCGTGGGATATGATGCAATTTGACCTCCTGAACCCCTACGCAGGACATCAATCTTGGCCAGAGAAAGCGATTACGGCGTCAACGACTTCGGTCTGAAGATCGCGACTGTTAACGGGACGGGGTCGGCCAGCGCAAATGGCTTACTCCTGCAAGCGTTGTTCCGTATGGGTATCCCCGTGTCAGGCAAGAACGTGTTTCCGTCGAATATCCAGGGCTTACCGACTTGGTATGAAATCCGAGTCAATAAAGACGGCTATACCGCGAGGAGTCCAGACTTCCAACTCGGTGTTGCAATGAACCCGGAGAGCTATGCCAGGGACATTGAGGAGGTCGTTTCTGGGGGATGGATCTTGTATGACAACACTCGCGAACTCGATGACGAATTCCGCCGGGATGATGTGACCTTTCTTGGGATACCTCTTGCGGATATGTGCGTTGAGCACTTCCAGGGCTCACGTATCCGTATCCTCATGAAGAACATCACCTACGTTGGTGCACTTGTGGCATTGCTTGATATCGATATGGATGTCGTGAAAGGTATGCTACAGGAAAAATTCGCTTCTAAACAGCATCTGATGGACGCGAACTTTACAGCGATTGAGTTGGGGCACACGTACGCTCTAGAACATTTCGATTGTCCCCTTCCAATCCGTCTCGAAGCGATGGATAAGACTGAGGACTGCGTGATGGTCACCGGCAATGCGGCTGCTGCGCTCGGATGTGTTTATGCTGGTGCAACGGTAGGTGCATGGTATCCGATCACACCTGCCACTTCTGTCATGGACGGCTTCACAGAGTATTGCCGCCGCTTCCGAGTTGATCCAGACACGGGTAAGAACAACTTCTGTATCCTCCAGGCAGAGGATGAACTCTCAGCTGCTGGGATGGTGATTGGGGCTGGTTGGATGGGTGCGCGCGCATTTTCACCTACGGCGGGCCCAGGCATCTCCCTGATGAGCGAATTCATTGGGTTGGCTTATTATGCCGAGATACCATGTGTGTTCTTTAACATACAACGGACTGGACCGTCCACTGGGATGCCTACTCGCACACAACAGGGTGACCTGATGTTATGTGCGTATGCGTCACATGGTGACACGAAACACATCGTACTATTTCCCGGCGACCCTAAGGAATGCTTTGAATTCTCTGTTCAAGCATTCGACCTCGCTGAACGATTCCAGACGCCGACATTTGTGGTATCAGATTTAGATATTGGCATGAACGACTGGATGATCCCTAAGCTGGAATGGGACGATTCATTTGTACCTGATCGCGGGAAAGTCCTCGCGGCTGATGAGCTCGAGAAAGTCGAGAATTTTTACCGTTACCTAGATTTGGATGGGGACCATATCACTGCCCGTACGTTGCCTGGTGTGCACTCCAAGGGTGCTTACTTCACTAGGGGTTCTGGCCACGATAAGTACGGCCGTTATACAGAGGACTCGGATGCCTACGTTGAAGTTATGGACCGGCTTTTAGTAAAAGTTGAGTCTGCTGCCGACCATCTGCCTGCTCCAGAGATTTTCGAGACTGATGGAGGCGAGAGTGTTGGCATTGTCTCTATCGGTGGTTGCCACTGGGCTGTTTTGGAGGCTCGTGATGCATTGGCAGATGAGGGGATAGAAATCGACTACCTCCGGATCAGAGGATTTCCATTCAACCAAGCAGTAGAGCAGTTTCTCGAGGAGCATGACACGGTGATTGTTATCGAACAGAATCGGGATGAGCAGTTAAAGAACTTGATTCTACTTGAGACGTCATGTGCCAAGGAAAAGCTCCAGTCGGTCCGCTACTATGGCGGACAACCGTTAAGCAAGGGCCATGTCATTGAAGGTGTCACTCCCTTCCTTACTCGGGAGCCTGTGGAGGTCTTGCAATGAGCTATATCAAGAAGCCGTCTGCCCGTCATCCGAAACTCAAGGTTAACTCCTTGGGTCTCACAGTACGGGATTACGAAGGTTCTATGTCGACACTTTGCGCGGGGTGTGGACACGATTCTGTGACTGCCGCTCTTGTACAGGCTTTTTTCGAGCTAGAGGTAGAACCACATCGGCTTGCTAAGCTTTCTGGGATCGGATGTTCTTCAAAAACACCCACATATTTTGTCAGTGAGGCACACGGTTTCAATTCTGTACACGGCCGAATGCCCTCGGTCGCAGCCGGTGCTAATGCTGCCCATCGTGATCTGTTATATGTGGGGATTTCAGGGGACGGAGACTCTCTCTCGATTGGTTTGGGCCAGTTTTGCCATGCGATCCGGCGAAATGTGAATATGCTCTATGTGCTTGAAAACAATGGTGTGTATGGTTTGACCAAAGGGCAGTTCTCGGCCTCGGCAGATATTGGAAGTACATCCAAGGGTGGCGTGGCAAATCAACAGGGGCCGATAGACCCCGTTAATACTGCCCTGTCTCTTGGCGCGACATTCGTTGCAAGATCTTTTTCGGGTGACAAAGATCAACTAGTGCCAATTCTGAAGGCCGGACTAAGCCACAGTGGGTTTGCGTTTGTAGATGTGATATCACCCTGCGTCACGTTCAACGATCATCAAGGGTCCACAAAGAGTTATGCTCACACACGTTCACACATGCACGAAGTGATCGAGACCGACTTCGTCCCACTCCGAACTGAAATTACGACAGAGTATTCAGAGGGTTCTGTGCAGGGTATCACCATGCACGACGGGAGCGTGGTTAAGCTTCATAAGGTGGCTGATGAATACGATCCAACGGACCGTCGAGCGGTACTAGACTACCTCGCTGATGTAGGGTCCCGTGGTGAGATCGCCACCGGTCTCCTCTACCTTGAAGAGGCTGGGGCTGACATGCACGGATTCGAGAACACAGTAGACGAGCCACTCGTGGAGATTCCGTTCACTGAACTCTGTCCTGGAAGCAAGGGTTTGGAAGAGGTCCAGAAAGAATGGTGGTGAGTTGTTACCGGTCAAAGAACTTTACAATTCCTGATTTGATGCGGTCGTGGGTACTCGCAGCTTGTGTTTTGTCCAGTGTCCTGACTGGTTGTGTCGGAGCTCAATCGTCAGATCGAGAAATGCTTATCGCAGCCCTTGATGCGGCTGCCCGTGACCATGTGGAGAGCGAGTCAGTGCCTGGCATTTCAGTTGCTGTTGTCCAGCATGGCGCAACACTTCTTATGAAAGGCTATGGGTACGTCGACATAGAGTGGGGTGTGCCTACGCCTCCGGATGCGAGCTATGAGATTGGATCCATCACAAAGCAGTTTACTGCTGTAGCTGCTCTCCTTCTAGCTGAGGAAGGAAAACTAGATCTCGATGCGGACCTAACGGACTATTTGGACTTTGATACGCAGGGCTACAGCGTACCAGTACGTCGCCTCTTAGATCACACTTCTGGCATCAAAGGGTACACCGAGATGCCAATATTCGGAGAACTGAGGACATCAAAACTTCCGCGGGATACGCTTGTCCGTATGGTAGAGAATGAGCCTTTCGAGTTCGAACCGGGCACGGCTCTGATATACAACAACTCTGCGTACTTCCTGCTCGGACTTATCATTGAAGAAGTGTCAGGAGAGTCCTATGAGGACTTTATAGAGAGACGACTCTTCGATGCATCGGAGATGAACGACTCATACTACTGCAGTGAGACTGCAGTGAGGACGAATAGAGCCCATGGCTACGACGTCACAGAGCCAAATCGTGTGATCAGGAAGCGGTACATTGATCACACTTGGCCGTACGCAGCGGGATCGCTCTGTTCAACCACTAGCGATCTTGTGGCTTGGAATCAGGCCTTGCACGGTGGTGAATTGCTCAGTGCTGCATCATATAAGGTGATGACTACGCCTGCTCCGCTTGAGGACGGCACAAAGGTTCGTTACGCGATGGGGCTTGTAGTCGCAGAGCAGGGTGGCCATCAAGTGATCGCACATGGTGGCGGCATTAATGGCTTCACTTCAGATGGGCGTTATTATCCGGATGATGACCTGATCATAGTGGTTCTTCAAAATTCTACAGGCGCTCCTGGTCCGGGGGCATTGGGCCAAGCTCTCGCACAAACGGTGCTAGGGGACTTTGAGGATGCTGAGACAACCTCCTTCACTGGTGATTTAGGAGAGTTAACAGGATCCTATGTAGGACCTGCTAGAGGCACTCAGCTTTCTGTGGTTGCTTCCGTGAATAACGGCAAACTCGAATTCGAGATGGGTCAGGCATCGAAATTTGAGCCTGATTATAGGGGTGATCTCACCTGGACTCGTGGATCCCAGGAATTCACCTTCATTCGGCAGGGTGAGCGGATCGTAGAACTTCGCTTTGATAGTATGTCAGGACACTACGTCCTAAGGCGCGATGGCCTCTAGTCTTCAGTAAGCGAGGCCAGCCGTCGCGCCCTAGCGTGGGGACCTCTACTTTTTTGATCATGAGACCCCTACTACCCATCATCGTATTAGCTACCGTTTGGTTTCAGCCTCAAATGGTCTCCCCGGTGTCTGCTCAGGTTACTTCCAGTGACTTATCGATGTTGGGACTAATCTTTAGGAATCGCTTTGTTCCGTTTAGTGAGCAGGAGACGCAACCAGAGCTCCTGGCAGTGCGTGAACATGTCTCCGCCCTTGGAAACGCTGGTGACGCTGTAGAGCGGTACAAGGCGATGATTGAAGGTATGGCACGCATGTATTTGGGTGCCTGGGACGAGGGCATAGAAGTGGCCTCAATCCTAGACATAAATCTGCCGGCAAAACTCTATGAGCCTGGCGCGACTGTGCCTGTCGAAATCGCGTCACTATACGAGCGTGAGTCACCTCTGGCGGGTCAGTATGCGGTGCAAGTTCGATTCCTAGACCCATCAGAAGAACCAATATACGAGTCGGATCTTCTCATGCTTGAAGGGCTTGCTGCAGTCTCGACCGAAGTTGTTATACCGCGCGAAGCTGATTCAGGCCGTTATCTGGTTGAGTATTCATTATGGGAGGAAGATGCTTCTGACCCGATCGTGAGGACCTCTAGGTCTATCTATGTGATTGAAGCTTTCGAGGAGCGGATCACGGCGATGCTGTTCGACAGTCGTCGTCCACAATTGCGCCGCCAGGTAGGGCGTAGTTCATCCCGGGCACTCGCCAATACAACCGTACTCTGGCATCTGGATATGTATCAGCGCGGACGACGTGAATGGTTAGCCGGGGCCTATATGGGATATCCAGTCATTATGAATCAGATCTTTGAGCAGGGCACCTTGATGGTAGAGCCGATGCAGTTTGATTCAGAGATCGAGCTTGCCGAGGAGTTCATCAACGATCTTGGGTCAGGGCGAGATCCGCTCAGTACGCGTAGTGGAGACATGCGCTTGGCCTACCGGTCTCCAGTCGACAGGGAGCTCGTACCATTTCGACTGTTTGTGCCCGATAACTACGACAGAAGCCAGAGTTATCCACTGGTTGTCGCACTACATGGTGCAGGTGGGGATGAGAACACCTTTATGGAGAGCTTTGATGGCACGTTTAAGGAGAATGCCAGAGATCGTGGCTATATCGTTGCTTCCGTAAATGGCCGTGGTCCGTATGGCGGGTACCGCGACGCTAGTGCCCAGGATGTGATCGATGTTCTTGATCTTGTGCAGAGGGTCTATCCGATCGACGAGACCAGGACATACTTGATGGGGCACTCAATGGGAGGTGGAGGGACCGTGCGTATTGGGTTCGAGCATGCAGACCGATTTGCTGCGCTTGCCCCGATTGCCGGATACGGATCAGTGGAAGATCTGGCTAAGGCACCTGAAATGCCGCTGTTCATAGCACAGGGTGAACTCGATGCGCTTGTACCTGTAGAACGCGCGCGGAACTTTCATGAAGCGGCACAGGCTCTTGGGATGCCGTCCCTACACTACGTAGAAAATGAGGACACAGACCACGTAGCAATTGTGGCCGAAGTTATGGACCAGATCTTTGACTGGTTTGACCTACACCGTCGTTGAGTCTGAAGTGACGATATGGGCTAGCGTCGGCCCGACATCAACTCCTGTATCTGACGGACTGCTGCGTCGACCTTCAACTGGATGCCCACTCGTCCGTAAGACACAGATGCCTGTGTTGGGTCACCTCGCACACCGGCACCTTCAAAGCCACCGAATGGCTCTAGTTTTTCTGTCCGTATGTGCTTCGCATTTACATAGAGTAATTGCGATGTGTCCGTGATTCCTGCATGGCTTCCTATGTCTTCCATGGTGTGACCTTGCTCTTGCAACCATTCCCGAAAGCCATGACCCGAGTAGTAGTCACCGACGAAATGGACACGGGTTGGGCTACCTGACCATTCTTCGTTCAACATTTCAGCAACAGTCTCCATCCCTTGCTGATTGCCTCCACTGTCACCGATGAGAACGATGTCCGTGAAGCCACCGCCTGCGAGGCTTCTAGCTGTGTACTCAAGCAGTTTCATGTAATGCTCGTTGGGAAGCGTTATCGTGCCTGAACGCTGCCGGTTCCCCGTGATGCCCTCAATATTTCCTTCTGGCACATAAGTGACGATTGGGGCGACGAGAGCGTTTCCAACCTCACGTGCGATCCGCTCAGCTGTCTCGGTTATGATGAACTTATGCTTTCCGAGGACCATATGTGGTCCGTTTTGTTCGGTTCCAGCTGTAGCGACGATGATCGTGGTTGTTCCTGCATCAATCTTGTCCGCTACCTCCATCCATGTCAGTTCATCAAGGAAAACTGTGTTAGGTACCTGTGCGTAAGCGACGGGTACATGGACGAGAAAAGCCAATAGTAAGGCTGTAAAGGTAGGGGCGATGTTGCGCACGATGATTCTCCGGCTTGGTTCTGTGGCTAGTGGTACAACAGACCTAGAACGTGCGACCGTGAGCCCCACACGGCAATCAGGGATCCACCCATTCTTTCTGGGTTGGGGTTGTTGCCTCTAGCCAGGTCAAGGCATCTTGGCGCCACCATGACCGATACTATGCACAGGAAGGCATCACTCGAACATGATTCGTCCAGGGCACTCACGGGTATCCGTGTGGTGGATCTAACGCAAAATATTGCAGGCCCTCACTGTACACAGATTCTTGCTGACCTTGGCGCTGACGTCATCAAAGTGGAGCCACCGACAGGTGATCCTACTCGACAATGGGGGCCACCGTTTTGGGAAGGAGAGTCACCACTCTTTCTCGCATTTAATCGTAACAAGCGCAGTGTCGTCCTCGACCTGAAATCTGATGATGGAAAGGACGTACTCGAGCGTCTTGTGGACCGAGCTGACATCTTTGTGCAGGCGTTCCGGGCAGGGGTGATTAATGAGCTTGGTTTCGGATATGAAGAGATCCGCCAACGCCGTCCTGGCATAGTGTACGCATCTGTTACCGGATACGGATCACGAGGCCCGCTAAGGGAACGACCGGGCTACGACCCCTTAATACAGGCCTACACCGGTATCATGTCATTAACAGGGTATCCCGATGGTGAGCCGGCGAGGGTTGGAGGCTCAGTCGTTGATGTCGGAACTGGTATTGTTACTGCCCTAGGCATCTTGGCTGCATTACAAGAGAAGGAACGCACTGGCGAGGGAACTCATGTAGAATCCTCACTACTCGCAACCTCACTTGGATGGGTCTCTTATCACATCCAGGGATATCTCGCGAGTGGAGTCGTTCCAGGCCGCATGGGCACTGGCATTTCTATGATTGCACCCTACGAAGCGTTTCAAACCAGGGACGGCGAGTTGATGATCTCGGCTGGCCACGATGGAATTTTCGAGCGCTTATGTGAGGCGCTCAAACTCAAAGAGTTAAAGGATGACGAGCGCTTCATGACGAACCCGTTGCGTGTTGCCAATAGGACTGAGTTACACGGGCTTATTGAGGAGCACACACGCAAGATGACGATAGCCGAACTGCGGGATCTTCTGGACCGGAATAGAGTGCCGAGTGCTCCAATTCATGATATGTCAGATGTTGTTGAAGAAGAGCAAGTGCATGCGGAAGACCTCCTGGAGCCCTCTCCACACCCGCGCATATCCGACTACAGGGACATTTCGTTTCCGCTTCGATTTGATGGATTGCGCCCGACCTTACGTAGAGCACCACCGCTACACGGGGAACACAACTCTGAAGTACTGAGGGAACTGGGCTACAGTGAAGATGAGATGCCTGTTTTCGTTCCGGCAGAACCCTTGCCTTAGTAACGCTTATGATCCCTGATCTTGAGGATATCTTTGAGAGACAAGCTCGCCGCTATGAGCGGCCCTTAGACGCGTGGGCTGAACTCGAAAAAAGAGCGTTCGGTCAAGCGGTTGGCTTGAACGGCTATACAATCGTGGCTGAAGCAGAAGAACTAGCTCGATTGTCAGAGGCCAAGGTTGCTGGCCCAGTTCTCGATCTGGGGACCGGAAGAGGATGGCCTGGATGGCTCATCGCTGAGCGTGCTGAAAGAAATCTTGTGGCAATCGATGTTCCTATGGCGGGGCTACAGCACGCGCGGGATGCATTCGCAGTACGAGACCTCTCTCTGCAAACTCAGGTCATAGCTTCTGATGGTATGGCTTTACCGTTTGCTTCTGAGACCTTCAGCTCGATTGTTCACACAGACGTATTCTGTTGACTAGCGGACAAGCTCTCCGTGTTGAGAGAATGTCATCGGGTCCTGAAACCGGGCGGAACGGTAGTTGGATTCTCGATTCACACACCACCATCGTTGACTCCGGTTCAAGAAGAGCGAGCTACAGAGCTAGGGCCGTCGCTTGTCTGTGGTTGTGAGTCACCGCAAGAACTCATAGACCAGGCCGGGTTCTCCGGACTAGAGGTTACCAACGTGACTGCCAGGTTCCGACGCACTTGCTCGGCTTGGCTCGCTGCGATGAAGAAATTGGAGCCACAGCTACGCCGAGAGCTAGGGGATGAGGACTTCGAGGACGAACTTGATCAAAAAGAGAGTATGCTCACAGGGATCGATGAAGGGTTACTACGTCGGTCGCTGATCATCTGTGAGCGTCGCTGACTGCAGGGCGAGAAGGGCTTTGAGAACAAGATTGGAACCGACTCGAGGAGCTTGCATTTAGGCTGCCATCTATGTCATTTCCCTAGTGAGCGTGACCTATGTACATGAGAGCAGCCTGCTTCGAGCCCGCTGCTCAAAGGAGATTCCAAGATGGGCGAAAGAATGAAATCGATTCTAGGTGCAGCGGTGGTCGGCGGGGTTATCGCCTATATCGGAACGGAATATCTGTTGTACCCCGCCATGGAAAACGCGCCTTCGGGGGAGGTCATACTTTCTTCCCCCTTGGATATCATTGTTTACGTGATCATTGCTGTGGTGTTTCTTGATGTTTTCGTTCAGAAAGTGGGCAATACCATGGTCACGGCGATGTCATTTGCTACCGCGCAGATTCTGATACTCGATGTTTTCTATGTACTAAATGGGACTCGAGCAGCATATCCGGCAGTGTTGAGTGTCGTTCTGCTCCTTGTCTCATGGTATGCAATCGCAAAAGTGTACGACGCATTGGCCTAGCCCTTATTCAGTCACGATCAAACAGGAGATCGATTAATGGGTGATAGAATAAAACCAATCCTTGGATTTGCGGTTACGATTACCGCGCTCCATTTCGTGTTGTCCTTGTCTCTCGGGGATGTATTGGCAGGGATTGGGATGGAGGCTCCAGTCGGTGGTGTGCTAGGTGAGCCTGGGACGATCATAGTCTTTACTCTCGTCCTGGCATTGACCTATGACTGGGTAGTTCAGAGTACTGGGTTACCAGTCGGCCAGGCAGCGATCGTGATGGCAGTGTCTGGGATAGTTTTCTACAACGTCTTCCTGTACATGTTCGAACAACAGGTGCTTGGTGCGGCAATTGGGGAATCTGTCTTGACCTTGGTTTTCGCGTATGCTGCCGGAACCGTATACGGGAAGCTATCGTAGATGCGTGGCATCATTTAGAGCTCTGGAGCCGACTGAGAAAATAGCAAGTATCAGCAGTCTCGGTCCGCCCTCAATCTTAGGCGTCTGAGGGGTCTTCTTCGGATACTGTTTCATGGAGTTCAGGTGCGGACAGAGCTCGGGGGGTGTCTTCGACAGGAGGTGGGCTGGTCAGGCTGACATCTGGGTTAATACCCAAATCCTGAAATCTCCGTGCAGTGACAAAGACTCTGCGTTCGAGTGAGCCTGCTGCACTATTGTAGGATTTTACTGCTCGGGATAAGCCTTTCTTGATACCGTCAAAGTGCTCGGATAAGGTTTTGAGGCGCTCGTACAGGTCCTTGCCTAGGCTACTGATTTCTCGCGCATGTTCGCTGAATTTCTCTTGTCGCCAAGAATACGCGATGGTTCTCAAGGCCATGATAAGGATAGACGGTGGTGCTAGGATGACGTGATTCCTAAGGGTATCTTCCGGAAGATTGGGATCCACCTGAATTGCTGCCTGGTAGACTGCGTCCCCGAGATACATGACAACGAAGTCCGGCGTGTCTTCAAGGTGGTCCCAATACGCCTTGCTTCCGAGTTCTTTCGCATGTTCACGAACACTTCGTCTATGTTGTTCCAAACATGCTGTTCGTTCCTCTTCACTCTCTGTGTCAAACGAAGCGAGGAAGTGCTTTAGGGGAACCTTTGAATCAACGGCTATACTGCGTCCCCCTGGGAGCCGGACGATCATGTCCGGGTATAATCTGCTTTCATCAGTACTGATATTCTTTTGCACATCGAAATCGCAATGTTCTTCCATCCCAGCAATTTCTACGACTTTGCGAAGCTGCATCTCACCCCAATTGCCTATGACTTTAGGGG
>CAWVZF010000017.1:0-29325 GCA_963934665.1 uncultured bacterium
TGGATACGGGCAATCTGGCCTTAATGGGTTTACCACTGCGGTTGCATTAGGAAGTAAATCAGAAACCGTATGATGATCAGTGATGATTACATCAATCCCTGCCGTACGAGCAGCTTCCACAGTAGTGTGCGCACTAGTGCCACAGTCAGCGGTAATGATTAGCCCAGCTCCGACATCGCGTGCTGCCTGTAACCCTGCAGCACCGAAGTCATACCCATCTCTGAGTCTGTGTGGCACGAAAGGAATTACCTGCCCACCCAAAGAGGTTAGCCAGCGAGTCATAAGTGCGGCTGCACTTATTCCATCAACATCGTAGTCTCCATGCACAAGAATTGTTTGATGGGAATCAATTGACCCGACAATCCTCTCAGCAGCGATCTCTGCATCTGCCAGAGTCGCAGGGTCGTGGAGTCGGCTCAGGTCCGGCCGTAAAAAGCGCTTTGCTTCTTCCGGTGGCGTTAATCCCCGGACAGCTAAAAGTGCACAGACCAGTTCGGGTAATCTCAGCTCATCAATAAGAGATTGAACGGTCTCCGAATCAGGCTTTTCAGAGATGATCCACTGACGCTCTGATAGATCGCTTCCTGGACGCAGGCCACCGGACTCTTCTCCGAGAGGCCCGCCAATCGTCACTCGTCTACCTGATCCTTATCTACTGTTTCTCCAGAAACTTCTTCGGATACAACAGCCTCCTCATTGTCCCCTGCCTGGTCGGGCTCAGTAGAACCATCCCCTTCTTTGACGAACTCAGGTGAAACAGCTAATGACTCTTCTTCGGTTGTTGGGTCAGAAGCAGCTTCCACCGCTCCCGCTAGCTCGTCTCCGTACTCAGTTAGCGTGAGAATAACCCCACATCCTTCACACCGGATCAGGCCCTCTCCATGTCTAACTTCATTCTGAAGCTGAGGAGGAACAATCCCAAAACAATGACTACAGGCACCATCTTCAGTCAGAGCCGCAACTGCGGTAACTCTTCCACCTCGCCTGATGCCTTCATATAACCTGAGCTCCAGTGCATCCATTGTATGAACGAAGTTCTCCCTATCCTGCTCCAGTGCATCAAGTTCTTTCTCAGCTGTGTCACGTCCTGATATTAATTCCTCTAGTCGTGGACCCACGAACGCCCGGGCCTCCGTTATTGCCTCATCTAATTCCTCTAGACGACCCTCCATTCTTCGGATCTGATCAAGTAGCGATAGCGCCTCTTGTTCATCATTTTGCAACGCCCGTTTTACCATCTCGAGCTCTGCACTGACCGCTGCTTCTTCTCGAAGATTTCTTACTGATCCCAATCGTTCGTCTAATCTTTTCTGGCGTTCCCGTTTCTCTGCTACGCTTAGCTCCAGTTGACGTTCTTCTAGATTTATTTCCTTGAGTCGAGTTCGCGTCTTCTCGGCATCACTCTCCAACACCAGTGCTGGTTCCTCTACCTCGCCAAGCAACGGATCGAATTCCCTGATCTGCTCTCGTGCAGCAAGGATCTTCAGGTCAATTCGCTGAAGTTCTACAAGGTTGTTTCGGTCTTGCTCCGTCATGTGCTCCGCTCTCTTAGGTTGTATCGCTCACCGACGCACTGTGTCTTTGCAGAATTGTCGAATCCAGGTCACGCACTTCTTTGGTCCACTCTTTCATTGTCTTAAGAAGCTCTAATTTCTCATCTTCATCCTGCGTCAATTCCATCTGACGCTGGATATCCTTAACATGCCTGTAACGTACCTCTGCGCGAATCCGATCCACGGATTTCTTGAATACTTCCAGCCCGTGATTAAGCTCCATCGGATCGGACAGGATCTCCTCAAGTTTCCGAGCAGCTTGATCGTCCATAGATACGGGTACGACACGCAGTTCAGGGTCATCAAGAAGAGCGTGAAAGATGGTGCGGTATGACTGATCGTCAAAGTCCTCCGGTGAGATCAATTCTGTAGCCCGTTCCACCCACTCCTGGCCTTTTGTCATCATGAGGAGGACCTGTCGTTCTACGGCAGCCTTTGGTACTAAGGGTAAAGGCTTGATCGGGTATTTCACGGACTCAAAGGTTTTGCTTGTCCTTACGGCGTGTGGGCGCTGTTTTTTCAACTCCTCTTCGAGAGTCTTTCTTCGGACTCCCGTCTTGTCTGCGACCTTGGTCACATAGATGTCCCGAAGGGCGGCATCCGCTGCACATCGGATAGTGGGTAATAAGCGATCAAGTGCGGACCTAGTCCCTTCGATAGAGGAGAAATAGTCTCTCTCTTCAAGGATCTGAAGCTTGCGATCGAGAACATCGACTGCCTGATCTAGGTATTCACCCAGAGCACCTGGACCCTGATCTCGTACAACTGTGTCTGGATCTTCGCCCGATGGCAAAGTCACTACTGCTGGATGGAGTCCGGCTTCTAGAAGGGTGTCCCCAGCCCTGAACGTGGCCCGTAGACCGGCAGCATCTGAGTCAAATAGTAGCAAGACGCGCTTTGTGTAGCGTGCCAAAAGCCTTGCCTGTTCGGACGTCAGGGCGGTTCCTAGAGCCGCTACCGTGTTATCAAAGCCATGGGCTGCAAGTGAAACCACGTCCATATACCCTTCAACTAAGAGTGCACACTCTTCGCGTCGGACGGCGTGCCGAGCCCACGACAGTCCGTATAAATTTTCACCTTTCCTGTAGATCGGTGTTTCTGGAGAATTGAGATACTTGGGTGCATCTGCTTGATCTGACTGAAAATCTCTTCCACCGAACGCTATGACCCGACCCGAAATGCTTTCGATGGGAAACATGATACGACCTCGAAAACGATCGTACGGGTCTTTCTTGCGATCACTGGTATTAAGGAGACCTGCCTCCAGCATGAGGTCATCTTCTAGTCCATGCTTCCCTGCGGCACTGCGCAATGCCCCCCAATCGTCTGGGGCATACCCCACGCCAAATCGTTCTGCGACTTCTGGACTGATCTCCCGCCCGTCTAGATAGGTTCGGGCAGACGCACCACCATCAGGGTCTGTAAGACACTCTCGAAACCAGTCCTGTGCAAACGCGTTGATGGCATATAGAGGACGGTTCGGGTCATCCGCTTCAGCAGATCTCTTTACCTCACGTACTTCGACTCCAGCCCGCCCAGCTACGTGTTTTACAGCCTCCACAAAATCCATACCCTGGCGTTCCATCAAGAACTTGAACACATCCCCCGACTGGCCACATCCAAAACACTTGAAGAAGCCCTTGTCAGGAACAACGTGAAAGCTTGGAGTGCGTTCTTCATGGAACGGGCAATTCGCTTTGAATTCCTTGCCAGCTTTCTTCAACGCTACAAATTCGCCAATGACATCAACAATATCGGCGCGGGCGCGTACTTCTTCGACTATTTCATCAGGAATCATGGTTCTCTGCCGAACATCACAATTGTGACACCCGCCCCACCTTCATAGGGGTAACCCATGCGGGTCTCCACTACACGTAAGTCCTTTTCGAGTATCTCAGCCACACGTTTGCGGAGTGCTCCCGTACCCTTGCCGTGAATAATACGGATCTCAGATAGATCCTCCAAAACTGCGTCATCTAATGCTCTCGAAAGTTCAAGCTCCACCTGATTCACCCGCATTCCATGGAGGTCGACTTCAAGTCTAGCTGTTCCCAACTTGGGCCCCTGCCATGCCCTATCTTGATCAACCTGGATACCCTCAGACCGAGCAGTGACAACTTCGATCTCTGAAAGGGCCATATCTAGCCTGAGTTCCCCTGCTTCAAGAATCACACGATCACGACTGACCTCAATCACTTTACCCCGAATTCCGGTTGCATGAACCTGCACTCTTGTACCCTTCTGAACCTGTACCACTGAACGTGACTGTGGCGCTCTTCTTTGCTCACTCACCCTTCGTAACCGTGCCTTGACTCTAGTTTGGATTTGTGAATCCAGTTCACTGGCTAAGTTCTTCTCGTACTATCCTATTTGCTTCTTTACCATCATATCGGCCTGCGATTTGCGGCATAACCCGGCCCATCAACATCCCCATTTGGTCTACACCGTCCTCAATTGCAGCCCGCACCAACGCTCTAACTTCATCTTCTGACATACCTTCTGGGAGATATTCACTCAGGACTGTAAGCTGAGCTTCTTCTTCGCTTGCAAGCTCATCACGACCAGCGGCACGCATTTGAGACGCGGCATCCTTTCGTTGCTTGATACCTCTTGAAAGCACCTTAATAGTTTGGTCATCACTCAGCTCTGCCCTCAATTCTATTTCCCTGTTATGGACATCGGCTAGAATGGTCGAAAGGACAAGCGTGCGAAGCTTATCGCGGTCTTTTCTCGCCGATGTAAGGTCAGACCTCAATCGGTTCTTAAGTTCGTGAGACACAAGTCACTCTTCCCTTCACTTGAGTTCTATTGAGCCAACCGAAACAGCGATGCTAGTAACCTACCTAGTCAATCGGAGGAAGCTACTCTCATCCTGGTGGCCACCGGAGTGCCCGGCCACCAAGCAGGTGTAGGTGTAGGTGATTAACGGTCTGGCCACCATCTGCTCCTACATTAATCACAGTTCGATAGCCACTGTGGGAAAGTCCTTCATCTCTAGCAATCTCTTTAGCGGTAAGCATGATGTGTCCCATAAGCTCACGGTTCTCATCAGCCACTGATGCGAGCGAATCCAAATGCTCTTTGGGAATTACTAGAACATGGATAGGTGCCCGAGGGTTAATGTCACGAAATGCAAGTACTTTATCGTCTTCGTAGACGATATTCGCTGGAACATCACCGACGACAATTTTACAGAAGAGACACTCATTAGCAGTCATAAAGTGAGCTTCCAAAGAGGGGGGATCGCAGGCGTAGTAGTCGGCCTAACCGATCTTGTGGGCAGCTGGAACCGAGCGCAATGGTAAGATCGGTCACTGTGTACAGACGAATTTCTATGTTGAAAAGAGCCACTCTTGAAACGCTACTTTTCTTACATTTATAGGTTCCAAGATAGGCTGCTATCTATGTAAAGCATCTCAAACGATGTTGAATAACCCACTTGTCCATTCCTCATCACGGTCTACTTCAACACACCTAAACCCTTCAGCCCTTGTATCCTCGAGGAAGTCAGGCCATTCCATAGAGAGGATACCTGACAGAATTAACCAGCCGTCTTGAATCAGTGCATTACGGAAAGCAGGAAGAAATGGGTGCAGAACACCGGTCTCTATGTTAGCGACAATACCGTCAACGGGTCCCATTACTTGAAGACTGTCGGCGTCAGCCCACTCTTCAACACACTTGATTCGGCTAGACACTGCATTTCTTTCCACGTTCTTTTGGAGGGCTTCAAATGACGGTGGATCTCCCTCAATTGCGGTAGCTTCACTCGCCCCTAGTGCTGCTGCTGCAATCGCTAATATCCCAGAGCCTGAGCCAACATCTAGGATTCGGTCGTCAACCTTTAGAGCTGTGGAGAGAAGCCTCAAGCTTCCACGAGTCGTGCCGTGTTCAGCAGTTCCAAAAGCCATGCCAGGGTCAATCACGATTACGATATCTTCAGGTTCCGGATTGAATTGCACCCACGATGGACACACCACAATAGTATCCGTGATCCTTTTGGGGCCGAGTCCGCGCTTCCATTTCTCAGACCAGTCTTCATTTGCCTGCCAACGAGTTACTAAGTGGATTTTTTCATTGCCGATAGCAGAGTTAATACGAGACCTTAAGAGCTCTATGA
Organism: uncultured bacterium; assembly: GCA_963934665.1. Taxonomy (GTDB): domain Bacteria; phylum Gemmatimonadota; class Gemmatimonadetes; order Longimicrobiales; family Gaopeijiaceae; genus UBA1142. The sequence goes on from CAWVZF010000017.1 coordinate 5,674, forward strand.
AGCCAGATAAGTCATCGGGTTCTTCAAAGTACGTGTAGAGCCAACCGTCGCGTTCAAGCACGCCGCGACCACACATCTGCACTAGTGTATCCACCAAAATCGAAGCCTCGGTATCCGTCATCGGGGTACGAATTCCTAGCTCTAGCCACCGGAGTTCCGGGTACTTCATCCTCCCGTGAACGCCTCCTTCACTCGAGACCAGAATCCCCTATGTGTTCGACGACGGATCTGCTCCGGTGCGAGTGTTTCAACACCGCGCAAGTTCTCTAGAGCCTCTTCCTGTTGGGTGTTGAGGTCCGTCGGTGTCCACACTACCACCCTAATAATCTGATCTCCTCGGACATGCCCATTGAGATCAGGTAGGCCAAGTTCCTTAAGATTAAGGTGGTCTCCACTCTGTATGCCCGCAGGAATCGTCACTTGAGCAGTACCCTCGATCGTGGGGACTCGGACTTCATCCCCGAGCGCAGCCTGACTAAAGGTTATTGGGAGTTCATGGAAGATATCTGATCCATCGCGTGAGAATCGTGGATCGTCTTCAATTTCAAGAAGTACTACGAGATCTCCTCGAGGCCCTCCCCTCGGCCCAACATTCCCACGTCCTCTGAGTGTGAGGAAATTCTCCTCAGTCACCCCAGCCGGCACCTCTACCTCTATTTCCGTATCACTTCGGATTCGTCCTTCACCCCGGCAAGCATTACACAACTCCTGGATAATCCGACCTTCACCATGACAGTTTTGGCAGGGCTGAACACTTACAAATTGTCCAAAAACTGACCGCTGCACATGCCGTTCTTCTCCTGCCCCACCACAAGTAGGGCAAACCACCGGCTTCGTCCCAGACTTCGCACCCGACCCTCCACACGGCTCGCATTCCCCCAGGATTGAAACGCGCAGAGCTTTCTTTACTCCGTGTGAGACCTCCGGAAGCGTAAGAGACACCCGTACCCGTATGGTCTTTCCTTTACGAGATGTAGTTCGTTGTGTCCGAGCACCACCAGCTCCGAAAAGATCTTCAAATCCTGAAAAACCACCAGCTCCGAACATCTGCTCGAAGATCGCTCGTGGATCACCAAAATCGAAACCTCCCATGCCACCGGGACCAGCGGATCCCCTAAGCCCCTGCTCACCATAACGGTCATACATCGACCGTTTTTCAGGATCGCGAAGAACTTCGTAAGCCTCGGTGACTTGCTTAAATAGCTCTTCGGCTTCCTTGGAACCTTCATTCCGGTCGGGATGATATTTGAACGCAAGTTTACGGTACCTCTTCTTGATTTCCTCGAGGTCCGCATCACGTGACAAGCCGAGTAATTCGTAGTAATCAGCCATCAGAAAACTGTTGGAGATATACAGTGCAGTAGTAGACTTGGATCAGCTTTGGAGCATCCGAGTGACCAGCGTCGAAGTGTAGTCAACGATCGTCACCACCTTCTCATAAGGCATACGTGTTGGGCCGATGACTCCAATAACTCCTGTAAGATCACCTGCCTGGTACTCAGAAGTCACCAGCGTGAAGTCAGCGAGTTCATTCCTATCATTCTCGCCACCGATCGTAATCATAACCCGACCTGTGTGGTCACGATTACCCATGGTATCTGCGAGAAGATCCCGTCTTTCAGTGAGCTCGATCAGGCTAGTTAATTGGTCGCGTTCCTCGAACTCCGGTTGTGACGCCAGCACACTCGTATGCCCCAAAAGGATACTTGTTCTATCCAGTTCCTGCAGATCAAAAAGTTTTGCTCCCGACTGGACAAAGATGTTCATGAACTCAGCTGCTCCTAACTCCCCTGAATGAGAATCCCGCATCCTCTCGGGGAGTGTACGACGAATTTCTTGGAGAGTGAGCCCAGCCAAGCGCTCATTCATGGCGACTGTGACAGTAAGAAGAGTTTTTTGGGGCACCTCTAGCGGTAGGTCAACATAGACCGTTCGCACCACTCCACCTCGAATCGTTGCCACAAACAGTACCCGGCTCGAAGAGACCTGTATCAGCTCGACCTTCTCTAGAACTGCCTCTTCCAAGCGAGGAGCAATCGCTACACCGAGTTCGTTCGAGACAAAGCTCAACGCGCGTGTTGCTTTCATCACAAGACGTTCCACAACGGAGGTGCTAGTGCCGTCAAGTTGGCGCCGAAGATTCGTTCTTTCCTCGCCGCTAAGTCTTTGCGGTGCCATGAGCCTGTCAACGAAAAACCGATATGCAAGGTCTGTCGGTACACGTCCCGCTGAGGTATGAGGGTGGAAGAGGTATCCCTTATCCTCAAGATCACCCATGGTGCTTCGGACGGTAGCAGATGAGATACCTAGATCAAAATCCTGAGAGACTGTTCTGCTACCAGCCGGTTCAGCAGTCTCTACATAAGTACGCACCACTGCATCCAAGACTTGCTGCTCACGTTCAGTGAGCTCAGCGCCAGTAAACTCCGCCCTTTCCAAAACAGTCATAGTCGAAGATCGAAGGTGGTTGATTCCAGCGTCAACCCACCGGAGCACCATCAAGCTCCAAAGTAAGTCGGTCCAACAGTAGCCAGCCCTCCGCAGTAAGGCGCACTCTTCCATTCTCAAACACACTCCAACCTTCCTGCACCCAGGACTCGACGATTACCCGCTGTGGGTCATCTAGATCCTTTAGCAAGAGCCCCAACGCCGTTCGCAGACCCAGCCACAATTCCTCTAAAGATCTAGAGGCTACATCAAGGTGCTCACCCTTTTCCCAAGTGATCCCTGTCCCTGTGGCTAAAGCGTTATATGCACCCCAATCTCTGACATTCCAACGACGGTAGAGTCCCGAATAACTGTGGGCAGAGTTACCCAAGCCTAAATAAGGACTTCCATCCCAGTATGCGGAGTTATGTCTTGATTCAAACCCTGGGTGACTGAAGCTGGAGACTTCATAATGTTGATATCCGGCATCTCCTAATAACTCCACGGCAGTAAGGTATTCATCCCTGTATTGCCTTCCATCAACTGGCAACTCACCACCGTCTCTGACTGAACGACCTAATGGGGTATCAGGCTCTATACTGAGTCCGTACAAGCTGATATGTGGGACATCTAGTTCTAACACCTTTAACAGGTCGGTGCGCCAACACCGCTTTAGTCGGGACGGCAGCCCAAAGATCAGATCAACGTTGAGATTACCGATCCCTACTTCCTTTATTGAGTTGACCGCCTGCACTGCGCCGTCTGGCCCGTGCAGGCGCCCCATCCAGGTGAGTACCTGTGTATCAAAGCTTTGTACACCCAGGCTCATCCGATTAACACCGACATTATACCAACTTTCAACTAAATCATGCGTGACAGTCTCAGGATTAGCCTCGGCAGTCCACTCGAGTTCAGGATCTTTGAGTCGGCTATATCCAATTACTTCCGCAAGGCCTTTCATCGCTTGAGGCCCCAGCAGGGATGGGGTGCCACCTCCGATGTACAAGGTTTTTAGTGCCTCAGACATGGCGAAGACACCTTCATGTTCGACTGCTCTCAGTTCCCCTGAGAGCGCTCTTGTCCAGGCACCGAGATTATCGGAAGAATTTACCTCTACAGCAAAATCACAATAGAAACAACGTCTTGAACAAAACGGTGCGTGCACGTAAACGGATGAGACTGGAACCTTATTCAGGGTACCCATGCTTGGTCGCCCCCGTCACCTGTCAGTTCCTCAGAGGGACGACTCGCCTTCCAAAGAGCTCTTAAAAGCTCATCTAAACCTCTGTTAGTTGATGATGAAACTCCGAAAACTGCCCAAGCACCCTCTGCTTGAAACTTCGGCAACTCAACGTCTGGAGGAAGAAGGTCAATCTTGGTTAGTGCTACACAGAACGGAGCTGTCGCGAGTTCTGGGGAATAGGCTTCGAGTTCAGCTCTTAGGGCCTGGAATGCTTGTTGAACGTTCTCTGTATCCACTGGAATCATCAGGGCGAGAGTCCGAGTCCGTTCAATATGGCGCAGAAACTTATGGCCTAAGCCCTTACCCTGGTGAGCTCCTTCTATAATTCCAGGAATATCTGCAATCACAAATGACTGGAAATCACGGAGCCTTACAACACCGAGATTCGGCTCTAACGTGGTGAACGGGTAGTCGGCGACCTTCGGTGTAGCATCAGTGACCGTCGCCAAAAATGTGGATTTTCCGGCATTCGGCTCACCGACCAATCCCACATCTGCAATCAGCTTGAGCTCAAACCGAATCCGGCATTCCTCACCATCTTCACCAGCCTCCCAATGGCGCGGAGCCTGGCGTGTTGGTGTCTTGAATCGGGTATTGCCACGACCCCCTCGCCCGCCAGATGCGATTACCAGACGCTCGCCGTCTTCTAAGAGTTCGCCAAGAAAATCCCCCGAATCGACGTCGAAAACCACCGTCCCGCGCGGGACTTTCAGAATCAGATCTTCACCGGACCTACCTGTCTGGTTCTTTCCTCCACCGTGCTTCCCTCGGCCCGCTTTATAGTGCCGTCGATATGAATAATCGAGCAATGTAGTAAGCTGGGCATCCGCCTCTAGCAGAACGTCCCCACCTTTCCCACCGTCCCCACCAGCAGGCCCACCGCGCGGGACTCCCTTTTCGCGGCGGAAAGCGTCCGATCCGGCGCCGCCTGTACCCGCTTTCACTTCGATTACTGCATGATCTATAAACATGATTCACCCACCTGCGGCAGCACGCGATTGGAGGGTGTCCCAAGTTTTCCAGCCACGAGCAGCAACATCATCCTCAACATATCCGAGTCCGATCTCGAGCGCCCGTGAGACTTGCCAGACGTGCGCTCCAACGTTGAGTGCACCTCGGAGATGAGAATAGAGTTGCTTTGGCACGTCTAATACGGCGAGGAGCGCAACGATGCATAGTTCGCGCTCCACCAGTGAAAGGCCCGGACGTCCCAAGACCTTGCCGTATCCCTCCTGGACCATCCATTGCTCCAACTCTGGATGGAGCCTACGTACATGTGCCCGGAGGTCAGCGTACTGACCACCATAAACAGCACCGCAAACCTCTTGTCCACGAACTGCCCAAGTGTCGCGGTCTTCTAGTGATTGCGTAGAAGTGTTCGGCCCAATCTTTTCACGCCATAGGGCCATCATGTTTAACGCTATGGGATAACCAAGAAAGAGATAGCTTTGTAGGATTACTTCCTCGACTTGGACGGCATCTGCTCGAGCGGCTATGAAGTTGAAGTGCTTTGAGAGTTCATCGGTCTGGCGACTGGCAATGACAGCACTAAGACGCACCAGCATCTCGACTGATGGTTGTAAATGCTGGCTCATGACAACTAAAACTCCAGATGAAAAGCCGGCCTGATCTCACCAACTGCTTCACCCCGAGTATTATACACTATCGGATTCCTGTGGTGGCTGATCGCGGTGACGGCTGCTTCTGTAAGAACACCAAGCTCCTCAAGAACCCTTATGAGAGCTACTTCAACTGCCCGGCGTCCTCCGTCTTCAACTTTAATCGCAAAACCAAGACCCGAAGCTGGAACTCCTCCAATATATGTCCCCTCTGCCCCAAGTTTCACAAAAGCTTTCCCTGCCGCAGCCTCCATAACTTGGGTACATGCCCGTCCCGACCCACCAACCATAAAAGGATGTGTGGTCATTGCCCGGACGATCTCTGCGGGCCCGTCATTATCAGCTACCGCGACAGAGAACCGTGCAAATGAGCTGGCAATTTGGAATAAAGGAACAGCAAAACAGACCACGCCGCATCCGTCTACTCCTGTAGCCACTTCAGTTTTACCAAGCCCCGTCCATCTGAGAATCTCCCGCAACATACGATCCTGTACGGGGTGACTAGGTAGATGGTAGTCTACTGGATCCCATCCCATGCCCACTGCTAGTGCCAGCATTCCTGCATGCTTACCTGAACAGTTGTTATGGATCGGCATAGGTTGGCCACCAAGCGCCAAGAGTTCCTGGCTAGCATCAGCACCAAATGGAAGGTGAGCACCGCACTGGATTAGCGCCTCATCTACACCAACCTTCGTAAGAATCGACCGGGCCGCTGCAACGTGTTCAGGTTCTCCTTCGTGTGAGGCACAGCAAAGAGCAAGTTCCGGGAGAGAAATTCCGAATCTGCTGACTACTCCTTCCTCCACGAGCGGTAGCGCCTGAAAGGGCTTTGCTGCAGATCTATAGTAAGTTAGCCCGTCTCCGTCACCCAACCTGGCGACTACTCTCCCATGGGCATCAGTAACCGCAACGTGGACAGTATGTCGTGCTTCCACGACATCGCCTCGCAAGACTTCCACGGCACCCATTAATCAGTCAAGTAATTGGACATGGTCTCAAAGACAGACTCCGACTAAACCCCAGGGATAGTGTGATGACGTAATTTTCTCTGCCAAGACAGAATGCCACCCAAAGATCAGGGCTTCCGACTTTGACGGGCCTGCTCTACTAACTCAATGAGATCATCTTGGGTCGAAACACCGCGCAACAGTTCTAGCGCAGAGGCCAGTTCTTCATCGTACCTTCGGGATTGCTCGAATACTCCGGAGTCACCCCATGCCTGTAGAGCAATTTCTCTTTCAAGGTGGTATCTAATAAAACGGGCACCAGCAATGAAGGCAGTTTCATCAACTTCACCAGCCGACTCTCGAAGCGTCTCAAAGAATATTTCGAGATCCTCATCACTCAGAGTGTAACCAACTTCAAGTTCGGGATGATCACGAATATATGACACTGCGTAGTTGAAGAGGGCTATGTTGAAGGCACCCGCCTGACGAAATACCCTACCAACCGCCTCGGTCTCTTCAGCTGATAAAGTCTCAGGTAGCACGACAAGATCCGGCGTAATGCCTCCACCGCCATAAAGCATGCGCCCACCCATTGAGGAAAACTCAGGACGCTCGGACATATCACTGGGTATTACAAGCTCTCCAGAGATACCGAGGCTTTGTCCCTCCGTTTCCATTCGTCTCTGAGAGTCACGATGGATAGAACGTCCTACTGGCGTATACCACCGTGCTGTCGTCAACCGGAGTACATCCCCTCCAGTCAAGCGATACAGGGTTTGTACGGATCCCTTACCAAATGTTTGTTGGCCGACGATTACCGCCCGGTCATGATCTTGTAATGCTCCCGCAACGATCTCCGATGCTGACGCACTTCCACGATCAACAAGAACCACAATCGGAACATTGGGATAAGTATCAGGCTTCTTTGTAGAATATGTTTCGTTTTGGCCAGGAGCACGTCCTCGAGTTTCTACTATCGAAAGGTCTGCGTCTAGGAAAAGGTCCGAGACCGCGATGCCCGCGTCTAACAATCCGCCTGGATTTCCACGAAGATCGAGAATCAGAGAACGAGCGCCTTCCATTTCTCGAAGAGAATCGAGTACTGTGGTCATTTCACGCTCAGACCCTGCTTGGAACGTCTGTAGCGGGACATACCCTATCCCATGCTCGAGCATCAAACCAAATGGGACCGCCCTAAGTTGGATCTCCTCGCGCTCAATCGTAAACGGGATGGGTTCATCAACGCCCGGCCGCATCATCCTAACGCTGACTTCTGTTCCAGGACGGCCACGAAGCATTTCAACCGCTTGATCGGTGACCATGGTATCTGCAGGTACTCCGTCAATCTCAAAAAACTGATCACCAGCCCTGATACCTGCTCGTGCTCCCGGCGTATTCGGAATCGGGCTCACTACGGTTACCCATCCGTTACGATCAACTACCTCAAGCCCGATGCCCCCATATTCACCCCTAGTGCGAATTTCGAAATTCTCGTAGGAACTTGCTGGGATCAGCGATGAGTGCGGGTCTCCTAACTCTCTGAACAGACCGTCAATCGCAGACTCATGTAGACGATCATATTCGACTTCCTCGACAAAGCTGGACTCAACCCGGTCGATAACTTCCTGAAGTACACGAATGCTGAGGTAACCATTATCTGCGCGACTCACACCCTCTTGGAGCAACCACCCACCCACCACAACTGCTGACGCTATAACGGCAACTGCGGTCAGGGTGCCTCGCCTCACGTGTCATTCCCCATATCAAGTTAGACGGAAGGGTATCTAAGATACGCCTCGCTTCACAAAGCTGAACCACCGAAGGTTTCTGGGAAGATCTCAATTAGAAGCTCACGCACCCTATTCTGCACGGTCTCTGGTGGGCCCGACCCGTTTAGCACACGAATACCGGACTCTGAATCTGCTAGTGCAAGATACCCTTTACGAACAGACCGAAGAAAGCCATCCCCTTCGCGTTCTATCCGATCAGGTTCGACGCCGCGTGAAGCTTGGCGGGCCAAACTTTCCTCAATAGGTACGTCCAGTATGATGTACAAGTCTGGCTCCAGTCCACCGGTGGCTATCCGAAGCCCATCACGAACGTCATCAAGTGGCAGACCTCTGCCGTAACCCTGGTAGGCAAGTGTTGAGAGAGCGAAGCGATCTGTAAGAACCACCTTCCCAGCTGCCAATGCCGGTTTTACGACCTCACTGACAAAAGCTGCCCTAGATGCCAAAATCAGGAGTAACTCTGGCTCTGGTGCTATGTGGAGATCCGTTTCCCGGAGGATCAAGTCCCGCACAGCCTCGCCGAGCGGTGTTCCTCCTGGCTCGCGTGCGACTATATGCTCGATCTCCCTGGACTTCATCCATGATGACAAAAGAGTGGTTTGAGTTGTTTTACCAACCCCATCTGCCCCTTCAAGGACTATAAACTGTCCACTCACGGGGCTAGTCGTAATACTCCACACCCAGGTGTGTTAGCATCTCCTCCTTCATCAACCAACGGAGGGTGTTCTTAAGCTTCCAGTGTTGAATGAAAATATCATGTTCTGGATAAAGACCCGGAGCTACCTGTGGCGATTTGAAGTAGAATGAGAGCCATTCTTGTATGCCGGCTAATCCAGAGCGCATTGCCAAATCGAGGAAAAGTGCCAAGTCAAGCACGATTGGGGCAGCGAGTATCGAATCACGGCAAAGAAAATCAATCTTTATCTGCATCGGATAACCCAACCATCCGAAAATATCGATATTATCCCAACCCTCCTTATTGTCTCCCCTGGGCGGGTAGTAGTTGATCCTTACCTTGTGATACATATCCCCGTATAGCTCTGGATACATGTCGGGTTGAAGGATTTGCTCCAATACACTGAGCTTCGACTCCTCTTTGGTCTTAAAGGACTCTGGGTCATCCAAAACCTCACCATCACGGTTTCCAAGAATATTTGTACTAAACCAACCTGAAAGCCCCAACATTCTAGTCTTGAAACCGGGAGCTAAGATTGTTTTCATGAGGGTCTGGCCGGTCTTGAAGTCCTTTCCACCGATCGGAACTCCTCTCTCAATCGCAAGTTGCTCAAGCACCGGAATATCTGCAGACAAGTTCGGGGCACCGTTTGCGTAAGGCACACCCTCCATGATTGCTGCATAAGCATAAAGCATGCTCGGAGCAATCGACTCGTCATCCTCATTCATCGCTTTCTCGAAGGATTCCAGTGTCTCATGAGTTGGGCCAGGCCTCAGGAAAATCTCGGTGGAACCACACCAGATCATCACTAAACGATCACAACCATTCTCTTCCTTGAAACGTCTGATATCCTGGCGGAGTTCCTCAGCCTGTTCCCTCTTATTTCCACTCTTCTTATGAGGACCGTCCAGCTTCTTGACATATTGGGTGCTGAAGGACGCCTTCATCGGCTGAATTGAGGAGAGGAAATCCTTGATAGGCTCAAGGTGACTATCCTTTTGGAGCACACCCGCCTTGAGGGCGCTCTCATAACCATCATCACAGATTGGATCCCAAGCCCCAAAGACCAGATCCTCAAGTCCAACAAGAGGTACGAAATCCTTGATCAGTGGAGTCATCTCGTCAGTTCGCTTACCCAAACGGATCGTATTCATCTGGGTCAAGCTCCCAAATGGCTCAGCTAGACCTTTCCTTATCGACTCGACTCCTGCGATAAATGTCGTAGCCACAGCACCAAAGCCAGGAAGTAGAACTCCCAGTTTCCCTTCGGCTGGTTGAATCTGATGTGGTTGCTTCAATCGAGACTCTCTTGTTGGGTCGAGTATTTTGCTAAGCAGCGTCCGTAACCATTAATTTTTCATGACGAAAGGATAATACGACTATCTCCACCTTCTTCGATCCCTTTCGTCACAGTTTCATTCACCTTGAACATAACCTTCTCGAAGTTAGCCTGAGCAGAGATGAGTTCCTGAAATCCAGGCTTAGCCTGAAGCTCTTCAGTTAACTCAGTGTAAGCTTTCGTGATGTCCTCATCTGGCTCCCGACTAGCTCTCATTGCAGTTTCAATCTCAGCTCCCAGATCACGAATCCGGTTTCGCAATTCCACTAATTCTCGGTCTTCATCTGCAACATCAATCGCCTGACGGAGGGCACGGTACTCACCTGTTCTTGCGAGTGCATTACCAAGTTCTTTGGCCCTCTCATAGATGTCACCCATATAAATCTCCAGGGTCAGTGGCTTCCTTAATCAGTTAATTCTGCCAAGAAAACTCTAGTCGGTCATTACTTTGTGAGCCAGCACTATCCGTTCACGACCACTCAGATCTCGACGAACCCTCACCGTTACGAATTCGCCAGTGCTCTCTAAAAGTTCCACGATGTAAGTCGCTTGGCCAAGTCCTACCTCAAGTGCGAGCAATCCTCCCGGCTTAAGGTATGGACCAGCTCCGGTGGCGATTCTTCGTAACGCAGCAAGTCCATCTGGACCAGCGTAAAGAGCAGATCCTGGCTCCCATTCCCTGATTTCTGGGTCAAGATCCTGAGCTTCTCCATCAGCAACATACGGAGGATTCGAAATGATGACCTCAAAGACTTCACCAGCAGTCAATGGGTCATAATACTCACCGAGTCGGAAATCGACTCGGTCTGAAAGTCCTGACATCAATGAATTTCGGTTGGCAACCTCTAGCGCGATCCTCGAAGTATCGGTTGCTACGACGCTACTGAACGGACCTTCCTGAACTAAGGAGAGTGCAATTGCTCCTGAGCCAGTCCCAATATCAAGAGCAATGAGCTCTTTGAGCTTATTTTCAGCAACCCATTGGAGTACCTCATCGACCAGAATTTCAGTCTCCGGGCGAGGGATCAAAACTGCTTGGTCAACCTCCAATTCCAAATTCCGAAATCCGACTCGCCCCAAGATATATTGCAGTGGTTCCCGCCCAGCTCGCCTGGTTAACAATGGCCGATACTGGTCGAGTTCTGCCCCAGAAAGAAGTCGATCATACTGAAGATATAGGTCCAGCCGGGTGAGGTTCATCGCATGGGCAAGTAGGTGCTCTGCATCTAACCGTCCACGTTCAACACCTTTTTCGTCCAGGTACTGCCCACTCCATTCAATGAGTTTAAGAACTGTCCAATCGCGGCGACGACTCAAATTAGACACCTAAACTCCAGGCTCGGTCTCCTCAAGGCGTTCCTGTTCCTCCGCGAGTCTGAGCGAGGAGATGACTTCTTCCAGGTCTCCATCTAGCACTTCATCTAGACGGTGCAGTGTAAGACCGATTCTATGGTCAGTGACACGGCCCTGAGGAAAGTTGTAAGTGCGAATCTTCGCAGAACGATCTCCCGTACCGACTTGTGTTCTGCGTTCACGGGCTCGTTCAGCTTCTTGTTCCGCAACCATCCGGTCTAACAAGCGACTCCGCAGTACCTTGAGAGCCTTCGCTTTGTTCTTGTGTTGAGATTTTTCATCCTGGCAGGATACGACCAGCCCAGTTGGGATATGCGTGATCCGCACTGCGGAGTCAGTAGTGTTCACGGACTGACCACCAGGTCCTGAAGAGCGGAACACATCGATTCTGAGATCGTTAGGATCGATCTGTAAATCGACCTCCTCGGCTTCAGGGAGGACTGCAACAGTTGCGGCAGAAGTGTGAATTCGTCCTTGACTCTCTGTCTCTGGGACGCGTTGAACACGGTGTACCCCTGATTCGTACCGCAAGCGGCCGTAAACACCTTTACCACGAACCGTAAAGATCACGGCCTTGATCGATCCAGGTATTCCCTCAGAGTGGCTCATCAACTCAACCGACCAACCTTTTCGTTCAGCCAGTCGTCGATACATCCGCATCAGATCAGCGGCAAAGAGCCCAGCCTCATCACCTCCAGTCCCAGCACGAATTTCCACAACTGCTGCTCGATCAGAAAGTGGATCCTTGGGAACCAGGACCGCCCGAAGGTCAACAAACAGCTTCTCGATGAGCTGTTGGAGACTAGCACACTCTTCGTCGACTAAAGCTTGTAAGTCGTCTTCCATCGAGTCTTGCAGGAGTTCAATAGCTCCTTCAAGCTCTTGGGTGGCCTGACCAAGCTCACGGCCAATTCCGACGATTTCCTCTAGCCGGGATCGTTCCTGACCAAGCTCACGAAGCCTTTGAGGACTTTTAAGCACTTCAGGGCTGATAAGTTCAGCATCAAGTTCTTCGAAACGACGTTCCGCCTCCGTTAGGCGCTCGCGTAATCGAGGATCTAAAGTCGGAGGCTTCATTGGTGGGGTCGTAGTTCAGACCCCGATGCTCTAGTGCAAACCCCGGGGTCAGTTGGCCGGAGTCTCACTCCGGCCAAAGTGATCACTTCTCGGCGACCTTCTCGTATTTCTTCTTATAACGGTCGACCCGGCCCGCTGTATCCACGAGACGTTGCTTACCAGTGTAGAATGGATGGCATACCGAGCAGATCTCAACATGGATCTCTTCTACGGTTGATTTTGTCTCGAAACGGTTACCGCAGGCACACATGACCGGCGTCGTATTAAAATCGGGATGGATACCCTGTTTCATGGCCTGCTCCAAACGCAATGTTAAACGGGGTTCACACACTCTAATGCTCACCCGCTGGTTCTGAGAGGTGATACTCAAGCGATCCTCAGAGAATAGGGAAGAAAAGCTAAACCTGTGCTTCAGAAGGGTCCAGGGAAGCCGAGCGCCTGCTGAACTTCAAAGAAGTTAGTATAAGCAGAATAGCAGCGAGCGCCGCACCGTTTCCAGCAAGATCACCGAAGCGAGTAAAAAAGGTGATTTCGTCGGTAGTAAAGACATTATCGATCGTTATATCTGACTCAAAGAGGTCAGTTTGGCCATGAATACGCCCGATAGGATCAACGTATAGGGAAATACCTGTGTTGGCGGACCGAGCTACACCCATTCGGTTCTCTATTGCCCGCATCACCAAATGTGCAGGATGCTGCCAGAGGGCACTCGTTCGAGCATACAACGGTTCTCTGCCGTACCAAGCGTCGTTAGTGATGTTGAGAAGCACTTCAGCCCCTTCGAGCCTGAAGGTGCGAGCCCCCTCAGGATAGGTTGATTCATAGCAGATTAGTACGCCGTAACTGCTACCATTGACCTCCAGAAGAGGCCAGCCACTACCAACACCGAACCCGCCAAAGTAAGGAAGTCCGGTAAGCCAGGAATCCGGCAAAAATGGAATGCGCTCGACGAAAGGTACCAGGTACCTCTTGTCGTATTGAAAGCCTGTAAGCCCACCAGGATCCATGCGAAAGGCCGAATTGAATGGCGTGAACTCCCCGTAGATATCACCAGTGAAGCCCGTGGCCCCGAAGACAACCGGAACACCGAGTTCACGGGCATAGTTTAGTATTGGAGCTACGAAGCCCGCATGCACCTCAGCCTTCGGGAATACCGGCAGTGTCACTTCTGGCATAACAACAAGATCAACCGAGCCGGGTTCGATGCCCTGCATGAGTCGGCTCAACGAAGCGTGAGTGCTATCTATGGCTAGCCGTTGATCCAGCTTGATGTGCTCGGGTATGTTCGGCTGCACGGCTGCAACCCGCCCAACTTCTCGCAGTTGGAGTGTCTCTGCACGCCACAAACCCCAACCCATGGGGGCGGTGATGGCGAGCAAGATCAACAAGCTCTTCTGTCCCCACCCTCGTCGGGCACGTAGATCGAGCACTAGTGACGCTATGAGTCCATTCACTAGAGCTAGCCATAGTGTCACACCTCGGGCGCCTACGATCTCAGCAAAGCCGACCAACTCTGGGAAACCGGTCAAGGATGTCCCGAGTCCCAACCATGAAGACGCCAACGTGCTCGGCCAGTGTGCCCGGAACCACTCAGCGGCTGTCCAGGCAATGGGTAGCGCGACCCAGAGTGGCACGCGCACAGTGTGCAGAAAATGGTGGAGCGACCAACCAAAAAAGGCAGCCAAACCGACAAACATCATCATCAAGCCAATGAACGCCGGAATCGCAAGCCAGGTAAACCAGATCAGCGCAATCAGGATCCAATAGAAGACAAGCCCAAAATAGATCGTTCCAAAAACCAAAGAACCTCGAACCGCTGCGCGTCTCCCTGGAGTATCAGCACTCAAGCCTTGGACCCAAAGCGCGAATGGGACTAAGCCTATAAAGGGGAGGACAGGTAGATGAAGAGGCGGAAATGAAGCAGCAAGGAGAAGGCCAGAGAGTGCAGGAATCAGACGTTCTCCAGACCGCGGCCAGAGCAGAGCTTTGACACTCGTAAAGTGGTGACGATGTGAGTTGACCACAGAGGTCATCGACCCCGCTCTTCACCAGGCGCGTTGTCGCCGATCATTACCTGTACCCCAAACCTTGTATTGAAGTACTGTAGGTCACTGAGGACTTCATAACGGCCAAGCCCGTATATCCTAAACGAATTAGTCACAGGATATTCGAGGCCGGCGTGCAGATTGAAACCAGCGGTTACAGAGTCGAGCAAGTCCTCAATAAACGTGCCATTGATCGACGCACCCTCTCCATTTAATACATGTGCCGCAACACCGAGTCCGGCAAAGGTCAAGAAATCGAGAGGGACCTCCCATACAACCTGCCCATCTAGAGAAAAGGAGATGTCTCTCCACTCGATCATCCCCAAGTCGACAACTGGTCGATCCCCGTCAGCCTGACTCTGGACTAGGCTTTCTACGCGATCCTCCAATCTGACGATCTCTCGGGTTGTGAGAGGTGAAGTCCAATAACTCACTCCAGGCAGGATACGCAGCCCGGGGCCTAAATATCCCAGATCGATGCGTATACCGTAACTCTCGGTTTGGTCCACTCGAGTCGGGTACAGTTTACCCCACTCAATACCCACACCTCGAAAAGACAGCTTATCGTAGTCTAGGTCCGCTAACTCCTGACTCACGCCCAATCCTGGTCTCATGATCAATAGGACGAGCACTAGCCCTCCGATCCATTTCCTGAAGCCCATCGCGAAGCCCTCCCCTACAGCATTCATCTGCGGTCTCGAAAGCTTACGACTAAACGACTGTACCTATTAGATCATAGTCTAAAGAGTCAATGATCTCGACTTCGATCATGCTTCCGGACTGCACACCTGCTGCATTACAAAGATTCGTGACCCCATCCACATCTAATGCCTGTCCAGCAGTCCTAGCGACAGCATCAAAATCACCGTCTTCTTCTAGGACCCGATCCACAAGGGCCATCGAGCGTTTGCCAACAAGTTCTGCGTTCTTCTCGAAGCTTATTTCTCGTTGGACGTCCATCAACTCTCCCATGCGCTCATTCATAAGTTCGATGGATACGTGCCCTTCCATTTCAGCAGCTCTAGTACCCTCTTCCATAGAGTAGGTGAAAGCTCCAACCCTCTCGAACCTGATTTCTGCCAGGAAGTCAAGCATCTCAGCAAAGTCATCATCTGTCTCTCCTGGAAAGCCTAGAATCACCGTGGTCCTTAGAGTCAGCTCCGGGATCGCCTGCCTAAGCTGCTCGACCCGCTGACGTATGGTCGCCTGACGCTCCGGACGTCTCATGAGCCGGAGCATTCGGTCAGTACCATGTTGGATCGGCATGTCCAGGTATGGTAAGATCCGATTCTCATTCGCGATTAATTCAATGAGTTCAGGTGTAATACCTGATGGGTACATGTAAAAAAGCCTAAACCAGGGCACATCAGTCCCCTTTAAAAGTGCCTGAAGAAGATCTGGGAGTAACGGGGCTGATGGATCTAGTCGTTTCCTATCACGTCCGTACCAAGTCGTGTCCTGTGAGATCACATTGATCTCCTTTATCCCCTGAACTCCGAGCCCTGCAGCTTCTTTAACCAAATCCGCAATGGGTTCAGAGCGGTGAAGGCCCCGCATTAGTGGAATCGCGCAGAAGGCACAGGTATGGTCACAGCCTTCACTGATCTTGAGGTACGACGTATGAGGAGTCTCCGTGGATAGAATCCTCAGGGGTTGCTCCATCGTCGGAATCGACTGGGTATCAGACAGTAACCCACGCCTCTGTAACTCAGGAACAAGCCCCTGTAGTTCAGTCAATCCCATGAAGAAGTCGACCTCAGGAATCTCGTTGGCGAGTTCCGTCTTATACCTCTGAACAAGACACCCTACTGCCACTACAGCATTCAGGTGTCCCCGAGCCTTCAGATCACACGCTTCTAAGATCGTCTCTACAGATTGTTCCTTGGCATCCTGTATGAAACCACATGTATTTACGATTAAAATGTCGGCCTCTCGGACATCCGATGATACTCTAGCACCATGGCCGACCAAGGAAGCCATAATCCGTTCTGAATCGACGGTATTCTTATCGCAACCGAGTGTTACGAGTGCGATGCGTGGGCCGTCTGGACTACCCACCGCTTCGAACTCGTGTCTGACTGGTGCAACGTCAGGGTCCACGTCCGGCCTTACCGGATCCGGAACAAGTGGAAATACAGGCAGATCTCTGGTACGCATTCTCGGTCTGGGCTCCCTTAACCTGAGATCACATGCGCCCCCTCGGGCGGCGTGAATGTAAACCAGTCCTCAGGCATAGAGTTCGGATTAAAGTCAATGCGTTTCATAGTGATAGTACGAACCGAACCGTTCTCTTCCTCAATACGAATCTGCCTCAATCGTGGCTGTGCCTGGTCAATCCATACCACTGCAGCTTCATATTGCGCGGGCACAAGCGGGATTAACCGTAACCGATGTGTAGCCTGGCCAGCGACCTTGTCCTCATGCTCATAGGTCACCTGATATTTCAGGGCGGGTTGATCTAGGAATTCGCGGTGAAAGTCATAGTGCCCCCCATTCTCAACCATCGGCACCTTGAAGACCTGCTTAGGGTCTAAGCTCGGGTAATACAGCCATACGAATGATCCGTCGACTAATACGAGATCACCCTCAGGGTCAGAGAAACGCATCGCGAACCGATTTGGCTGTGCTTGGCAAAGTTGGCCAACCCCAGTTCGGTCTTCACCCAAGAGTGGGACTAGCAAGTGTTGAGTGAAGTCTGCACAGAGAGCATCGATGCCGCGGTAGTGAAGTGCTGCGGACTCAAGAATCTTCATCGCAGCAACTTGGTCACTCGGAGGTGCTGTGTTTTGTGCGCCCCCAGTCCTCGGCGTGACAGCTAAAGTCAAAAGCATACACACTCGGATAACTGGCCAACCCAAACTCGACATCAGCTGTCGTCCCCAAGGCCGAACATGCCGCTGAGGTCACTCATCGACATAAGGACCTCACGGCCCTTAGCTCCATCTGAAGGACCCAGCACTCCTGTATCAAAGAGTTGATCAACGATACGTGCTGCCCTCCCGTAGCCGATGCTTAATCGTCTCTGCAGAAGTGAAGTCGAACCTGTACCGTTCTGTATACACACTTCGGCTGCTTCCTGGAACAACTCATCCCATTCGCCACCAATTTCCTCGGCAGCAAGTTCCGCTTCCTCAACCTCCCGACCACGCATCTCTTCTAGGATGTCGGTTTCCAACCCTGATTCCGCAGAAACAACACCTTCGCCATGCTGCTCAATTAACTCAGTGTACCAACCCATGAGCCGCTCGGTATCTTCGGTTGGGAGGTAGGCGCCCTGTATTCGAACCGGGTCACTTTCCCCAGGTGGGAGAAACAGCATATCACCGTTTCCAAGTAGAGCATCCGCTCCATTTTGGTCGAGGATTGTACGCGAGTCAGTCTTGGATGCCACACGGAACGCGATGCGTGTGGGGAAATTTGCCTTAATGAGACCAGTGATCACGTTCACTGACGGGCGTTGGGTTGCCACGATCAAATGAATCCCTATCGCACGCGCCTTTTGGGCAAGTTGAGTGAGCGGCCTTTCCACCTCAGCCTGCACAGTCACCATCAAATCGGCCAACTCATCCACCACAACAACGATGTAGGGGATAATGCCATCCTGATAGATCCATCGATCTTCAAATCCTTCTGGCCCATCCGGTTCAAAACGCTTCATTATCACACCATCGCGGACCTTGCGATTGAACTCCGCAATCGACCGCACATAGTTCGCCTTAAGTAGGCCATAGCGCCGTTCCATCTCGATAACAGCCCACTTGAGTAACCCAGCCGCGTCACGAGGATCTGTCACGACATTATGCCTGAGGTGTGGCAACCTCGAGTAGACGGAGAGTTCGACCATCTTTGGATCGATCATCAGAAGCCTGAGGGTCTCTGGAGTATGGCGATATACCAAACTTGTGACGATTGTGTTTAAGCAAACTGACTTTCCTGAACCTGTTGCGCCTGCAATAAGCACATGCGGCATCTTCTCTAGCGACGAAACGTACGGACGACCGTTTAAGTCCTTTCCAAGCGCAAGCGGTAGATCCCCCTTAGCACGCTTAAACTCCGGTGCCTCCAGCACCTCCCTAAGATTCACGATTTCAGGCTTTGGATTAGGAATTTCGACACCAACAGCACCCCTACCCGGTATAGGAGCGACAATTCGGACGCTTTTCGCTTTCATAGCCAAGGCAAGATCAGCATCGAGATTGGCTATTCGGTTCACCTTTACACCTGGTGCAGGGATAACCTCAAACTGCGTTACCATTGGCCCGGTTGTTCGGTCACCCAGGGAACTCTCAACATTAAAAGTGAGAAGCTTCTCGATCAGGACATGGCCCAACTCTTCAAGCTGCCGGTCCATATCGTCATCGTCTCGATTATCAGGACCCGATAGAAGTGCCATAGGCGGAACTTCATGCTCGATTTCGGTTTCCTCTGAAGTATCGGTTGGAACACTCTCGCTCTTGTCCACCTCAACCTCATCACTAACCAAGTCCGTAGACTCGAGATCCTCATCAGTTACAACATCCGAGGACGCATCCTCAACATCACTCAAATCTGGTACTTCATCCGGCAAAGGGTCTGGATCAACATTATCCGGAGGTAGGACTTCGCTCTCTGGAGTTCCTTTTTCCTCATCTTCCTCCGATTCCATCCATTCGGGCTCCAGCCCAGGTAATGGATCACCCGAGGCTGCTTCGCTCGGATCTGGCTCTACTGCGGCCTGAGCTCGAGCCTCTGCAAATTCCCGTCCGCGATCTGCGACGGCCTTTGCAGTACGTCCAGCCATTTCACCGCTAGCGAGCATTCCCCTGTACATCGAAATGAGAGGATTCCACGCCAACGTTCCGATCGACAGACTCACAAGACCTATTCCGGTCAGGATGGTCGCTCCGCCAACGCCAATAAGGTTGACCAAGGGTACTCCCAAACTTTCTCCGAACCACCCAGCACCAGTGCGTGGACCGTTAGGCCACAGATAAATGAAGATCGGTAGAAGTACCACGAGCCCAGCGGTAAGAACGGAGAGTCTGGCTGGCCAGAGGTCTGCAATCCACTCACCGACGTGAAGACCTAGAAAAAACAACAGAACTGGGACGAGAAAAGCAGAATAACCGATTAAGCCATAGAGGGAATCACCGAGATTCACTCCTATGATACCCACGATTCGGTCACCTACTCCACCAAACCAGGAATCAGGCAAGAGAGAGACTAGCGCGAATAGCGCAAGACCTAACAGACAAACCCCCAGAATTTGCTGTCTTTGTTCCCTGGGTACGAGGCGGGACAACGCCCCGTCCAGCTTAGACTCTGTCTTTTTACTCTGTTTTTGTTTTCCCATGTACTCAAAGATATAGCAATTCTCTTCGTGCAGAGTGTGGATAACCACCATCGCCTCATTCTCTCTGGCTAGGCTACCTATTATCAGCACGATAAGAGAGATCGCTTCTCCGTTATCATGATCTCTAGATCAGAGTAGAGTCTCCATGTCGATTCCCGTAAGCGTTAACCCCTCACCCACCTTTACGCTTCAATCCGCCCATCGGTTTCGCTTAACATCCGAGCTACAAAACTCGTATTAATATCCCCCTCTAGGAATGCGTCGTTCTCTACGATTCTCCGAAGGAATGGCAGCGTCGTAGGGATACCCTCAATGATGAACTGGTCTAGCGAGTGCCTTGCGCGGAGAATCGCCTCCTCTCGTGTCGCACCACTGACAATCAATTTCGCAAGAAGCGAGTCGTAGTAGGGCGGCACGTCGTAGCCAGCGTAAACGTGTGTGTCGATCCTAATACCAGGTCCGCCAGGAGGGTGAAACGTTGTAATTTTCCCAGGACCTGGCGTGAAATTCCTATCTGGATCTTCCGCATTCACCCGGAACTCAATCGCGTGTCCACGGCGGTGGAAATTGCCTGAGCCATTCGTAGGAAATGCCAGGGCCTCACCTGCAGCGACACGGATTTGTTCCTTTACCAGGTCAAATCCCGTTGTAACCTCTGTGACCGCGTGCTCGACCTGAATCCGCGTATTCATTTCTAAGAAGTAGAACGAGCCATCCTTATCCAACAGGAACTCTACAGTTCCAGCACCCACATAATCGATAGATTTCGCAGCTAGAATCGCTGCCTCTCCCATCTCTTGTCTGAGTTCAGAGGAAAGACCGGGTGACGGTGCCTCTTCTATCAACTTCTGGTGCCGCCTTTGTATAGAACACTCCCGCTCCCCTAGATGCACAACTCGACCTTCCGTATCACCAAATACTTGAATCTCGACATGGCGTGGATCCTGGATGCAGCGCTCCAGATATACCCCACCATCGCCGAAGCTGGCTTTCGCTTCCGCCTGGGCTGCCTGAAGTAACTTGGGGAAGCTTTCCGCATCCTCAGCGATCCTCATGCCCTTACCGCCACCACCCGCTGTGGCTTTTATCATGATCGGGAATCCGATCTCTTTCGCCAGTTCCACGGCCTCATCGACATCTGAGACGATACCTTCGGACCCTGGTATCGTCGGCACACCAGCATCTTTCATCTTCTGGCGCGCTCGGGACTTGTCTCCCATCGAACTGATCTGCTCAGGGGTGGGGCCAATGAACTCCAAACCAGACTGGATACAGATCTCACTGAATTCAGCATTCTCTGAGAGAAAGCCATACCCAGGGTGAATCGCCTCGGCAGCTGTGACCTCTGCCGCAGCAATGATCCGTGGAATATTTAAATAGCTATCAATCGGCCGGGCTTCACCGATACAGACATCTTCGTCTGCAAACCGGACATGTAGGGATTCTCGATCAGCCTCAGAGTACACGGCGACCGTTTGCACTCCTAATTCATGGCAAGCCCGTATGATCCGAAGCGCAATCTCCCCACGGTTCGCTATCAGGACCTTCTCGAACAAGGATGCCTCGCTTGGCTAAGCTGGATCTATGAGGAAGAGTACCTGGCCATACTCAACTGGCTGGGCGTTCTCCACGCAGATTTCGACAATGGTGCCTGCCACTTCTGCTTCCAACTCATTCATCAATTTCATTGCTTCAATGATACAGAGCCCATCTCCAGGCTTGACCTCGGCATCAATTTCAATGTATGGGGGAGCATCCGGAGTAGGGGCTGAGTAAAATGTGCCTACCATCGGTGAAGTTACTTCAACCAGACTACCCGATTTTGCATCAAAACTAGTTGGTGAATCCTGAACCAGCGGATCCGAGGACACAGCTTGCTCATCTTGGGAAGGTGGCGACCCAACAGTAACTGGGTGGATCGGAGTTTTCCCTAGCCGGATACGGGTGCCACCACGTTCAATTTCTAGCGAGTCGATATCGCTATCGTCGAGAACCTTTATAAGGTGTTCGATTAGATCTGGATCAATCATTTATTTACTCGCGAGAGGTATTTGTCTTCCCGACGATCAATTTTTAGGATGTCACCCTCTTCGACGAAAAGTGGCACCTGAATTTCAACACCGGTTTCAAGCATCGCAGCCTTAGTAGCACCTTGTGCGGTATCCCCTTTGAAGCCTGGATCAGTCCTAGTAACGAGGAGCTCTACAAATTGGGGTAGCTCCACGCTAATCACAGCTCCATCGTGGACCAACCCCTCACACTCCATGTTTTCCTTGAGATATCTCAATTGTTCTTCACCGAGGAGATCACCAGCGATTGGGATCATCTCATAGGTACCGGTGTCCATGAAGTAATACAGGTCACCATCGGTATAGCTGTAATTCACTGGATGCCGCTCTAGGCGGATATCAGTGACTTTTTCACCCGCCCTGTACGTCTTATCGACGACAGCACCTGAAAGAACGTTCTTAAGCTTAGTGCGTACAAAAGCACCTCCCTTCCCCGGCTTCACATGCTGAAAATAGGTAATCGACCAGAGTTCCCCATCAATGTCGAGAACCATTCCGTTTCGGAAATCAGCGGTGCTCGCCATGCAGCCTCTTTTCTGGAAGTCTAGTCTTTTGCCAGTAGACGATCGGAGACCTCTACTGCTCTAATTTAGCGACGAGGCCTTGAAGGCCCAGAAGATAGCTGTGGAGGCCAAAGCCATAAACCATACCCGCAGCGACAGGGGCAAGATAAGAATGTCGCCGAAAACGCTCACGGGCTGAGGTATTCGAAAGGTGAACCTCAACGAAAGACCTCTCCACACCCACGAAAGCATCCCTAAGCGCGATTGAAGTATGAGTGTACGCACCTGGATTAATTAAAAAACCCTCAACCTCCGGAGCCATGCGCTCAATGTAATCAATCAATTCACCTTCATGGTTGGACTGAAACGCCGTAATCTCAACTCCCAACTCATCTGCCATTTTCTGCAAGTGGTCATTGATATCTTCAAGTGTGTCAGTCCCATAAACCTCCGGCTCCCTCTTACCCAGTGACCGGAGATTCGGACCGTGAATGACAGCAATTTTCATGAATCGACAGGTCCGGTTTTAGGGTCAAACTCCAATAGGTTTTGGAAGTATAGTCCAATCGTCGAACTATCCTCCACAATCTCTTCACTCGACTCAGATGGATTTTCAACTTCGTCTTCAAGTTCAGCTAACCGTGCACGAAGTAAAGCATCATCCGGATCTAGGCGAGCGAGTTGGCGGAAAATCTCTATAGCCTTCCCGACCGATCCTTGTTCGACAAAGAGTTCAGCCATCGTGCGTGTTTGGATCGGTTCGGAGTGTTCCGGCCCTGTGCTACCGCGAACGCTTTCTCCCTCAAGCTGAGCTTCGAGTGGATCAGGCAAAGAAACTCCGAAAACGAGGAGAAGAGAAAACTCGCGATATGACTATTAGTGAAGGGAAAAATACGAACGTCTTGGAAATAGTGTCAACGAACTAAGGTCACGGATAATACATGGAGATCGTGGAGACCTGATCCCCTTGTGAAGATTTCCGCTCGGGCTTCCGTTGAGAGGTACTCAGGGAGCGGTTATCGTTCTCAGTTCGTTTATTAGTGCTTTTCGCTTGTCCCAGGTTTTCAGGGAAACGCTTTGTTATGATGCGTCAGATGCGATCGGCGACGAAACCGATCATGCTTGTTACTGCAGCTGCGTTCTTTTGCCTCATGGTCTTCGAGTGGGGGATGGATGCCACCGGCCAGAGTTCTGGTGGCCTGGGTGAGATCGGTCGAGTTAACTCAGATGCA
>CAWVZF010000018.1:0-29227 GCA_963934665.1 uncultured bacterium
CTGCTGAGGAAATGGCCAGGTATGCCTTTGAATATGGGTACACACGAATTGCAGTACTGCACTCACAAAGTTCGGAATCGGTTCAAGAGGCTGACGCATTTGAGGAAATGTCTCGAACATTGGGTCTGCCGATTGTTGGCCGGTACGGATATCAGGTAGGAGCAACTTTTTTTGGTGAAGAAATCATAGGGGCCCAAAATGCCTTGAGGGCGGCCGAGATCGCAGCACTCGGCCTCGAGGAAGACGACACTTTGGATGTGGAGCTACTTGAGCCTGTTGCGCTCTTTCTGCCTATACCCTCGGAGGATGTGGAGTTTGTGGCACCCCAGGTAGTTCACTACGGACTGGATACACTAGCTATTGATATACTCGGGACGTCTGGATGGACTGACTCTCAGGTTCTAGAGACAGTAGACCTTCGTCACACCACAGGTGTGGTGGCTACTGCCTCTATAGGTCGCATGGAAGATAGAAATACGTCTATACGATTTCGGGAGGCATACGAGAGACATTTCCAGAGAAGCCTCATTAGTGGTGTTCCTGCCCTGGGTTACGATAGTGCGCTTCTACTTATTGAGGGCCTCAGGGGAGGTGCTGAATCTCTGGAAGATATTAGAATAGCAATGGACGGATTACGTGGAATCGAGGGTGCTGCTGGTGTTTACACGATTGTGGATGGGCAAATTCTACGAAGTACCGAAGTTGTTTATATCGATGAAGGCATACTTCTACCTGTTGGCTGAAGCGTAATATTCTGATGTCAATACATGAGAAGCTCGAAAAGCTCGAGGAATTGCGACGCAGATCGAAAGAGGGAGGCGGCGAAGAACGACTCTCTGCCCAACATTCAAAAGGAAAACTCTCTGCGCGGGAACGCCTGAGGCTTTTATTGGATGAAAACTCGTTTACAGAATTAGATCGGTTTGTGACGCATCGATCTGTAGATTTTGGACTTGATCAGAAGAAAATCCTTGGAGATGGAGTCGTAACCGGTTACGGCACAATCCACGATCGATTGGTATATGTGTTCAGCCAGGATTTTACGGTTTTTGGTGGATCACTGTCTGAGGCTCATGCTGAGAAAATCGTTAAAATCCAAGACTTAGCTCTTAAGAACGGAGCCCCACTAATCGGATTAAATGATTCCGGAGGCGCACGTATACAAGAAGGTGTGGTAAGCCTCGGGGGATATGCCGACATTTTTCTAAGGAATACACTTGCCTCGGGAGTGATTCCCCAAATCAGCGTCGTCCTTGGCCCGTGCGCAGGGGGAGCGGTCTATTCCCCGGCAATCACTGATTTTGTCTACATGGTTAAAGGGACCAGTTACATGTTTGTTACCGGCCCGAATGTCGTGAAGACAGTGATGCATGAAGATGTTGACATGGAGGGTCTTGGCGGGGCGGAGGTCCACGCTTCCGTATCTGGAGTTGCACACTTTGCATGTGATAGTGAACCCGAATGTCTAGCATCCGTTCGTGACTTGATGAGCTATCTCCCTCAAAACAATACCGACTTACCACCGATTGTAGAGCTTTCAGATCCGTTTAACCGCAGAGACGATCAACTCTTAGCGATAGTGCCTGACAACCCCAATCAACCCTATGATATGCGGGAAGTTATAAAGTGCGTAGTCGACAAGAATGAGTTATATGAGATCCATGCTCAGTTCGCGCAGAATATCATCGTGAGCTTCGCACGTTTAGGTGGAAGGACGGTAGGTGTTGTAGCAAACCAGCCTGAATCTCTTGCAGGTGCGCTCGATATTGATGCGTCGGACAAGGGTGCTCGATTTGTTCGGTTTTGTGACGCCTTTAATATCCCGCTAGTCGTCTTCGAGGATGTCCCTGGCTTTCTGCCTGGAATAGCACAGGAACATGGAGGCATTATTCGCCATGGTGCCAAGCTTTTATACGCCTTTGCGGAAGCAACCGTGCCCAAGCTCACAGTCATCACTCGCAAAGCCTACGGTGGGGCTTATGATGTGATGAACTCGAAACACATTCGTGGTGATATCAATTTAGCATGGCCTCAAGCTGAGATTGCCGTGATGGGACCAAAGGGAGCGGTAGAGATTCTGTTTCGGCGAGAATTAGACGAGGCTGAGGATGCAGAAACTGCTGAGGCCAAACAAATTGAAGAGTACCGAGAAAAGTTCGCCAATCCTTATATAGCAGCTGCCAGAGGCTATGTGGATGACGTGATAGACCCAAGGGAGACACGTGAGCGGTTGATTAGCGCCCTGGACATGTTACGGAATAAGCGAGACAAGAATCCACCTAAGAAGCACGGAAATATACCGTTATAGAGCACCAGAGTGTTGAAACGTTTTGGCTTGAGATAGAGTAAGTCGTAAGCTCATCTCATTAAGCTCACTCCTATGGGAACTTTGCTCTCAAGTTTTTATAAATCGGCTAAAAGATTGAACTCCTATCTCCTTTTGATTTGGCAATCTCCTTGATCCGCTCTCTTTTAGTTGCTAACCGCGGTGAAATCGCTGTCCGCATAATCAGAGCCGCTCATGAACGTGGGATCCGTGCTATAGCGGTCTACTCCGAGCCTGATCGATTGGCACCACATGTCCTAGCCGCAGACGAGGCATATCACATCGGGGAAGCCCCCTCTTCAGAGAGTTATCTGAGGGCGGAAGGCCTCATCGAAGTGGCTAAGGCCTCCGGGGCAGATGCAATCCATCCTGGTTACGGGTTCCTTTCCGAGCGTTCTTCATTTGCAAAAGCGGTGGAAGATGAGGGGCTAATATTCATTGGACCTTCTTCTGAAGTCATCGAGGTAATGGGTGATAAGATCCAGGCAAGACGGTATATGCAGGATGTTGGAATCCCCATAATTCCTGGAATTACTGAACCTGTATCTACTCTTGAAGCGGCCTTAGAAGTTGCTCACGAAATTGGTTTTCCCGTGCTAGTCAAAGCCGCTGCTGGAGGGGGTGGGAAGGGAATGCGAATGGTGGAAGAGCCGAGCGAACTTAAAGCCGCCTTCGAGACAGCCCAAAGAGAAGCATTCTCGTCTTTTGGAGACCGTACGCTTTATCTGGAACAAGCGCTTAAACGACCGCGACATATCGAGGTTCAGATACTCGCAGATACTCAGGGTTCAGTTCTTCATCTGGGAGAACGTGAATGTTCGATCCAACGCCGACATCAGAAGCTTGTTGAGGAATCCCCATCTATCGCGCTCTCCACCGCAGAGCGCGAATCCATCGGTCAGACCGCAGTCCAAGCAGCAACAGCTATCGGATATACCGGGGCAGGGACTGTCGAGTTTCTCTATGAGGATGGGAATTATTACTTCCTCGAAATGAATACTCGTATCCAAGTCGAACATCCGGTAACTGAGCTAGTAACTGGCCTTGACCTTGTGGACTGGCAAATTCGGATTGCTGCCGGAGAGTCTTTGGACTTCACACAGGAAGAGGTTCGGATATCAGGGCACGCGATCGAGTGCAGAATCACTGCAGAGAACCCACGAATGGGACTTCTTCCTTCTACCGGAATTGTGACCCACCTCGAGATACCGACCGGAGCTGGAGTTCGTTGGGATGGAGGGATTCGAGAGGGCTCTCATATCTCCCAGCACTATGATCCCTTGCTTGGGAAGCTGACAGTGCACGCGAACACGCGGGGGGCTGCGATAAATCGGATGGCGAGAGCACTTGATGAATTTCTACTACTTGGGGTCGAAAATTGTGCATCGCTTCAACGACGGATTATGGATGAGCCGAATTTTAGGGAAGGACACCTTTCAATTCGATATTTGCAGGAACATCCGGAATTACTGACTGAATGCGCAATAGATCCGGAAGTGATACGCTCGATTGCGATTGCTGGAGCGCTCCTTGAGGCAAGGGATGACCAACGGGCCCGCTTAGCTCCAACCACGTCTGAAATGTCACGTTGGCAGTCAGAGGGGGGGGCATCAGGCCCCCCTATAATATGATGGTTGATGTTCCTGCTAACGGACTCGCCGACATCACGATCCGAAGCCTAGCCTCCGATGGATCAGGAGTGGGTGAGTTGCCTGACGGGCGTATCATTTTCATACCCCGTAGTGCGCCTGGAGATAAAGCACGCGTCAAGGTAACCACACTGAAACGCCGCTGGGCAAGGGGCCAGCTTGAGGAGATTCTAGATCCTACTGAGGCAAGGAGTCACCCTCTTTGTTCAATGTATGACAAATGTGGCGGGTGCTCCCTCCAGCATATTCCGTACCCTGAACAATTGAAATGGAAGGGGAGGTTTGTGCTGGAAGCCTTGTCAAGAATCGGAGGGATAGAGGTAGATGAGGTTCCGGTCACAGGATCACCAGATACGTCACAGTACCGTAACCGGATGACATTCACTCTCAGAAGATTGCGTGGTGGGAGAGTCGTGGCCGGATTTCATGGGCTCGATAGACCCGGTCATGTAATCGACGTGAGAGGAGAGTGTGTACTACCTGAGCCAGAAATAGCCTCTGCCTGGATGGCACTTAGAGACAACTGGGGGTCCAGCGCCAGACGACTACCATCTGGAGGGCGCCTGCGACTAACTCTTCGGAACTCAAGGTCAGGCGTAGATCTACTTATCGAGGGTGGAAGGAGTACCTGGAATCCTGAATCCCTGATGACACGTGTATCACCAGTATCCACTGTGTGGCATGAGCCGTCAGATTCGGGAGTTATCGAATTAGTCTATGGTAGACCCCATGAAGAGATCTGGATTGAGAAAGAACTCCTCTTGGTCGGGGATGTATTCCTCCAGGTTAACCGTGATGCCGCCCAACTATTACAGGAACACGTGATAGCAATCGCTGGGTCACCAGATAGCGCAATCGACGCCTATTGTGGGGTCGGATGCTACGGCCGACATCTCGCGAATTCAGGCACCACGGTTGTGGGGATTGATGTAAATGGAGCCGCTCTGACATCATCCAGTGAGAATGAGGACGTTAATTACCGCACAGTGAAGGGTGCAGTTGAAGAACACCTGGCAAACTTCCTGCCCGTAGAGTTGTTGATACTTAACCCTCCGCGAAGCGGCTTAGAACGCACAATCCCACTTCAAATTCTAAATACTCCACCAGAAACGATAATCTACGTTAGTTGTGACCCGGCCACGCTTGCTCGTGACCTTGATCGCCTGTTACCCAGCTACTCGTTGGCAGGGTATCAGGCATTCGACCTTTTTCCTCAGACTGCACACATCGAAACCGTCGCAGTTCTAAAACGATCTAAGAATCAATGATTTACGAAGTGAGCGTAGAAGACTCTACTTTTGAAATTGAAATATCTGGTGATCTAGTGACGATTGATGGAGAAGCAGTTCCCGCAGACTTGGCCACACTTGAAAAGGCGAATGGCTATAGTCTAATCCTAGAGGGGACGTCCCAGTCTATCCATGCAACTAAACGGAGCAGAGGGTCATGGGACATTCTATGGAACAAACGTAGGTTCCATGTCAATGTGCTTGACCGACTCGGTAGGGCTATCAAAGCAGTAGAGGAGCAAGAAAGTCAGATCGAGCACCCTGAGGCAGTGATCGCACCCATGCCAGGTACGATCGTCAATGTAACGGTTGAAGTGGGAGATTCCGTTGAGGCAGGACAGGGACTTGTAATCGTGGAAGCGATGAAGATGGAGAACGAGGTGAGAGCACAGGCAGGAGGGCGTGTGCAGATAATCCACGTAGCGAGTGGAGATACAGTAGAAAAGGGCACGGTCTTAGTGGAGCTTGTGCCACCCGAAGAGGGAACAAGCTGAATGATAGACGAAAAAGAGAAAAGTCGTCCAATTTATACCGACAGTGGTATTGAAGTAGACCCTGTTTACAGCACAGCCAAGGTTGAAGACACCTCTCTTCCTGGGACCTTTCCATTCACGAGAGGAATCCACCCAGATATGTATAGGGAGCGGCTATGGACGATGCGTCAGTACGCGGGCTTCGGTACTCCGAAGGAAACGAATGAGAGGTTCCATTACCTCTTGGATCGCGGGCAAACAGGGCTGTCCGTTGCATTCGATCTACCAACCCAAATGGGACATGATTCCGACGCAAAGATTGCAGCAGGTGAAGTTGGAAGGGTTGGAGTAGCCATAGATTCTGTTGAAGACATGAAAACCCTGTTTGAAGGGATACCCCTGGGCGAAGTATCCACTTCAATGACCATCAACTCTACGGCGGCAACCTTGCTAGCCCTCTACATTGCAGTTGCGGATGAACAAGGTGTTCCGCGTAATCGACTTGGTGGCACACTCCAAAATGATATTCTCAAAGAATACATAGCGCGTGGAACATATATCTATCCAGTAGAGGAGAGCCTTCGCTTAACCACTGATATTATTTCCTTTTGCAGAGAAGAACTTCCGAATTGGAACCCCATATCTATATCCGGCTACCATATTCGCGAAGCAGGTGCTACCGCCCCTCAAGAACTTGCGTTCACACTAGCTAATGGCCTGGAATACATCGCGCGTGCAGTTGAAGCTGGGCTAGATATCAATGCTCTTACTCCTCGTCTCTCATTCTTTTTTGCAGCGCATAATGACCTTTTCGAGGAGGTAGCGAAGTTCCGAGCCGCTCGTCGCCTCTGGGCTAGACTTCTCAGGCAAAAGTACAAAGCATCTGATAATTCGTGTCGCCTCCGATTTCATACACAGACGGGTGGTTCCACATTAAGTGCTCAACAAGCTCTTAATAATGTTATACGCGTAACGATTCAAGCTCTTGCAGCTACACTCGGTGGTACCCAGTCTCTTCACACTAACGGGTATGATGAGGCCCTTGCATTGCCGACAAAGGAAGCGGCTAAACTGGCCCTCAGGACACAGCAGATCATTGCCTCTGAATCAGGTGTCACCCAAACGGTAGACCCTCTTGGCGGTTCATATTACGTGGAGACCTTGACCGATCAAATAGAAAGTGCAGCTGTCGACTACCTGGAAACAATTGAAGAATTAGGGGGCGCATCTAAAGCTATCGAGTACATGGTGGAGGAGATCCAAACTGCAGCATATAAGGTTCAGCTAGATGTAGAGTCTGGGCGTAGGGAAATCGTAGGAGTGAACGTGCATACGGAAGAGGATGAGGCTCGATGTGTAGAGAAGCCCGCCTACGAGATATTGGAGCAGGAACAAATCGCTCGTCTCAAGTCACATAAGGAACGAAGAGTAGATGAGCAGATCAGGGACCAACTTGAAGCTGTGCGCTCGACCGCCCGTGGGGATGAAAACCTTATGCCCCGGCTTATCTCATCTGTGAAAGCTGGAGTGACTTTAGGTGAGTTAAGTGACGCTCTTCATTCAGAATGGGGGGCCTACTGCGGGTAGGCACCCATGCCCCTCATAGTTAGCTTCGTTACCCATGCCAACCTACGATTATCGCTGTCCAAACGGGCATAAGTTTGAGGTTTTCCAGAGGATCTCTGCAGGCCCTGGAGCCGAGTGTCCAGATTGCGGTGAAGATTCAGAACGAATGATTTCGGGTGGGGCAGGTCTGATTTTTAAGGGAGAGGGTTTCTACATCACTGATTACCGATCAGAAGACTACAAGAAGAAAGCTTCATCAGAGAGTGGGGGAGTGACCAGTAATTCAGATTCGGATTCGGCGGTGTCCAAACACTCCTCCTCGGATTCAGACCTTAGTAAGAAGACCTCTAAGAAGAGCCGTGAATCTGAAACTAAAAGCTCTGGACCAACATCATCTGACTCCAAATCCGATAGCTGAACAGTGCTCCATGGACCCATAGAAGCCGCTCTTAATGCGGTGATCGAAGAAATGGGGATAGGTGAGGTGGAGATTCATCTTGAACGTCCGCGCGATCCTGGGCACGGCGATGTTACCTGTAATATTGCGCTGGTCCTCTCTGGAAAACTTGGTAGACCTTCTCGTGACATTGCGGCAGAAATCGCTGCTTCTATTGAAAAGGACACGGCAGGGATTGCATCGATTGAGGTGGCTGGGCCTGGATTTCTAAATTTCAGGTTATCTGCGGTTACCGCCGCATCGATCTTAGACGAGATCGTGGCTAAGAACGAAGGCTTCGGAAGAGAGGACACCCGCGAAGGTGCGCACGTTATGGTCGAGTTTGTATCCGCCAATCCCACAGGCCCACTACACCTTGGTCATGGTCGGCAAGCTGCCCTGGGAGATGCGATCGCTTCTTTACTTGAGTGGACAGGATGGCAGGTGCATCGAGAGTTCTATTACAACGATGCTGGAACACAAATAGATAAACTCGCCCAGAGCGTAAGGGTTCGATATCTGGCCCTGTTCGGTAGGCAGGAAGAAATACCCGAAGGAGGATATCATGGCGAATACATCAATGAACTTGCCGAATCACTAGCCGAGGAATTCGGGGATCAGTTCGTGCTTGATGAATCAAAGAAAGCTGTAGAGCAAATACGTAGCTTCTCAGTCCGATGTCTTCGGGAGGAACAGGACTCTGATCTGGATGATTTTGGAGTCCACTTTGACGAATACTATCTCGAATCTTCCTTACATCACAACGGGCGTGTGAATTCAACGTTGGAAGCTTTAAAGCAAACAGGGTTTGTGTACGTACATGAAGGTGCCACCTGGCTTAAGACCACGGCATTTGGTGATCAAAAAGATCGGGTGATGGTCAGGAAGAATGGCCTCCCGACATACTTCCTTCCTGATGTTGCATATCACATGCATAAGTGGACACGAGGTTACGAACGTGTGATCAATGTTCAGGGATCGGATCACCACGGTACTGTTGATCGAGTAAGAAGCGGGCTACAAGCGCTGGGCTTGCCGAAAGGGTATCCAGAATACGTATTGCACCAGATGGTTCGGGTGGTAAGGGACGGAAGTGAAGTAAAACTCTCGAAACGGGCTGGTACCAGCATTACCCTTCGGGAACTCTATACAGAAGTCGGCACTGATGTGACCAGGTACTTCTTCCAAATGAGAAAACCGGATGCTCAAATGGTTTTTGATCTGGATGCCGCTCTCGATTACTCAGACAAGAACCCGATGTATAAGATCCAGTATGCTCATGCTCGGATGCATTCGATTTTCGCCAAAGCACAAGTTATGCCTGAGGAAATTGAATCAGGTTCAGCAGACTTGTCTCTCCTTACAGAAGATTATGAGCGGCAGCTTATCAACCAGCTTAGAGATTTCCCTAACGTACTAGCCCGTGCAGCTGAGAATTGCACCCCACATATCGTGTGTGAATACCTCGAACAAACTGCCGGTACAGCAAATACTTGGTACCATGCAGGGAATCCAAGCAGGAACCCAAGTCTCGCAGTGCTCGTAGATGACTCTAAGATTCGGGGCGCACGGCTTGTCCTCGCACGTTCATTACAAATTGTGTTGCAAAATGGACTTGCCATCCTAGGGATCACTGCACCGAAAAGAATGATGCAGGAGCCAGCAAACGATGGCACATGAAACGTCTTATCTGAATCGGATTATCTTGATATGTCGATCCTTGCAGTAGGTAGTGTTGCTCTAGACTCAGTAGAGACTCCATTCGGTCATGCAGAACGAGTGATCGGCGGGTCTGCGGTCTTTTTTTCAGCCTCCGCGTCACTACTTACTGAGGTTAGCGTCGTGGGTGTAGTAGGGGATGATTACCCACTAGATCAGCTTGCATTTCTCAAGAAACGCGGTGTAGACCTTTCAGCAATTCAGATCGAGAGCGGAGAAAGCTTCTCTTGGGTAGCGAAGTATCATTCAGACCTAAGCAGTCGTGACACGCTAGAGACACGACTTGGAGTCTTCGAAGGATTCAACCCAAGAATCCCGAAAGAACTTCAGCAGTCAGAATACGTTTTCTTAGGGAACATAGACCCAACCCTACAGCACCAGGTATTGGACCAAGTCGATTCACCTAGCTTGGTCGCTTGTGACACCATGAATTACTGGATTGAGGGTAACCGTGAGTCCTTAATCAACCTCCTGGCTAGGGTCGACATTCTTATGTTGAATGATGAAGAAGCCCGCCAGCTCTCGGAGAAATCAAACCTACTTCAAGCATCCCGATGGATCCAAGAACGGGGACCGAAGATGGTCGTGGTAAAAAAGGGAGAGCACGGGGCTGCGCTGTTCACTCGCGATGAGATTTTCTTTGTACCAGGATTCCCTCTGGAACAGGTATTTGATCCGACTGGTGCGGGTGATGCTTTTGCAGGAGGGCTTCTTGGGTACATATCGAAAAAGAACTCCACCTCAGTTGCAGACCTTCGGCGAGCTGTAGTATATGGATCTGTGCTCGGTTCATTCGCAGTACAGAAGTTCAGTATCGACGGCCTTAGGGACCTGACTGAATCAGACATTTTCAGGCGTGTGAAAAAACTGAATGCTATGACAACTTTTGAGATTGATGAGGGAGTAGAGGATTTTGCCTGAGAGTGATATGAAGTATCGCGAAGCAGGAGTTGACCTGGATGCTGCTGAACGTTCTGTGCAGAGCCTCGGAAAATTGGTTCAATCTACCGCGGACGCCTGTACGCTTTCAGAAATTGGTAGTTTTGGCGGGCTCTATAAGGTCCCCGGAGATGTGGTAGACCCCATTCTAGTATCAAGCGCTGATGGGGTAGGTACTAAAATCAAATTGGCTTTTATGACTGGGGTTCACGATACGATTGGCCGGGACATTGTAAACCATTGTGTAAATGACATACTCGTCCAAGGAGCACGGCCACTCTTTTTCCTTGACTATCTAGGGCTAGGGAAACTTGAGGAAGCGGTAGTATCAGAAGTGGTCCGAGGGGTAGCTGAAGCATGTAAGGAGAACAATTGTGCCCTACTTGGAGGCGAAACGGCGGAACTACCTGATCTCTATTCTCCTGGTGAATATGACTTGGCGGGATTTATTGTCGGGATCGTGGGTAGGGCCTCTCTAATAGATGGATCTAGGGTCAGGGAAGGCCATGTGCTCCTCGGTTACGCTTCCTCTGGCTTGCACACAAATGGGTACACGTTAGCAAGACATATCATATTCGACGTAATGGGCCTGTCTCATGACAGTGAGATCCCTGGCTTGGGAAAATCTGTTGCGGAAGAACTCATGACCGTCCATCAAAGCTATCTCCCTGTCCTTATTGACCCTCTGTCCCATAACTCAATCAAAGGGCTCGCCCATATTACTGGTGGTGGGATTCCGGGAAACCTTCAAAGGGTGCTGCCTCAAGGATTAGGGGCGGTAATAGATAGATCTTCCTGGGAGATACCTCCGGCTTTCCGTATCCTCCAGGAAGGAGGTGGGGTTTCAACCGAGGAGATGGATCGGGTATTCAATATGGGTATCGGAATGATCGCTGTGGTAGAAGAGACCGAGACCTCATCACTGATTTCATCAGCTCGTGAGCGTGGGAGCGATGCTTGGGTGATTGGAGAAATCACAGATGGGGGAGGAATTGAATACAGGTGAGCAGTCGGGCGCTGGGATTGCTCATTTTACTAGGCCTACTCTCGCCATCTGCTGGCTCGTCACAACAAGGGCAAGCGCTGGTCTCAGGATGTGTTACGGGCACGCCACAACTTCCGCACGCTTGTGTTGATGCGACCCTAGCTGCCCGAGGCCTCATTACAGACACGGGCTTCTTACTCAGCTTGGGGTCTGCTGCACCAGGGAGCTGGGGGCCACTTAGGAGGAACACCCCAAGATTCGACGTTTCATTCCGGGTAGCTGGACTACGAGCCCATATCCCAGTCGTCACTCACGAACCTGCGGTCGGCCAGGCAAGGGGGGAGTTTGTACTTAAGACAATCCAGGGGAATCTCGTCGCAGGATTGTTTGAAGGGTTTCAAGTAAGGCCTACGGTAGGTGGGCTACTCTCGTTGGACCTGTTGGCTCAAGGACATTTCCTTTTCTTCCCCAAGGAAGTAGGGCTTGATAGCAGAATGGGAGCGTTCTCTCTAGGTGTTCGTCTCGGACTAGTGCGTGAAACATTCACCCTTCCTGGAATTGCGGTCAGTGTTTCCCGCAGGTTCATGTCCCCCATGACTCTTGATTGGGAATCTGTCCATTACTCAACTGGTCTAGTGATTAATCCATCGATCTCGTCCTTACGCTTAACGATCGGCAAGAGTATATCCTCACTAGGGTTGATGGCCGGGGCTGGCCTAGATTCGCATAACTCTGAAGTTACACTCATTGTATTACCCCAGGACACCGACCCTACAGAGGTTAACGCTCCGTTAATTATTCGCCGCCCAGTTCTCTTCAGTGGTGTGTCTTTGAGTCTATTGATTCTGCAACTGTCGACCGAAATCGGCTGGGCTTTCGGACCATCCATGCTAGAGAGACATGCTCTAGGGCCAATTGATTTCAAGCAAGGATCGGGATTCTTAAGCCTAGCTGCCCGGCTTAGTGTTCGATGATTAATATCAAGCAATGAACCATGTAAAGATTTCTGATCAAGCAGATCTTTCTCGAGAAGATCTAGCCTACCTTGACTGGGCACGTAAGATCGCCCGACGGGGCTGGGGTCGTGTGCACCCCAATCCACTCGTTGGATGTGTTCTTGTACTGAATAATCAGATTGTCGGGGAAGGATATCATAGAGAGTTTGGAGGGCCCCACGCGGAGATCATTGCCCTAGAGGTTGCGAAGAGCAAAGCGGACGGGGCAACAGCCTATGTAAGCCTTGAGCCGTGTAATCACGAAGGTAAAACTCCACCATGTTCTCAGGCATTGGTCCAGGCTGGAGTAGCCCGTGTTATTTACGGTGTAGCTGAACCCGGGGTAAAAGAAGGTGGTGGGAGGGATACGTTGGCCCGAGGGGGCATAGAAGTAATAGGCCCAGTATGGGATTCAATCACAGGACGAATAGAGAATCCATCTTTTTTTCATGTCCAGACTCATGGAACGCCCTATATCGCGCTAAAATTGGCTCTTAGCCTAGACGGCTATATTGGGATACGTGGTGGAGTGCGGACCCAAATAACCGGTCCCGAGGCGGAAAGGGAAGTCCATCGGCTGAGAACAGGATTCGATGCAATTCTTATAGGAACCGAGACACTGCGAGTGGACAATCCACGCCTGACAGTGCGCATGGTCCCGCATGGACGAAGACCTGTCCGGAGGCTCGTTCTAGATCCTCGTGCTGAACTTCCCAGTAATGCTGCAATATTCGATGATGTGGAACTCAACCCTCTTCATATATTCACCCATCAAGATGCCTCTGAAAGCGAAATTACAAGGCTCGAATCGCTCGGGGCCCATGTCCATTCAGTGCCAAAAACTAATCTAGGTCTTGATCTTGAATCAGTTATGGGAGTTGTTCAGGAGTTAGGCGTTGAATCAGTCCTCTGTGAGGGTGGGGCCAAGCTAGCAAACAGCTTAATTCGAAAAGATTTAGTTCAACGCCTATACTTGTTCGTTGCCCCTAAAACACTTGGGCCGGGGGGTATCCTGGCGTTCGGCGATAGCGGAGAAACACTGAAATGGGACAACTTCATCCCAACACTGGCTCCAGAATTGCACGGTCGGGATACTCTTATCGTGCTTGACCGGGAATCTGACTGATGTTCAATGGGATCGTAGAAGAAATAGGACAGATTACTGAAATTGAGGAGCATCAAGGGATCCGACGTGTTTCTATAGAAGCCCTTGGACTCGCAGACGCACTGCAGCCAGGGGCTTCAGTGGCGGTAGATGGGACCTGTCTAACAGTGATTTCAGTGACATCTGAGTACCTTGTGTTTGATGTCATCGGCCCAACACTTGAGCGAACGATCGCAGGGACGTATGAGGCAGGGACCAGGGTTAATCTAGAGAGAGCTGTTCAGGTAGAGGGGCGCATAGAGGGTCATATTGTTCAAGGACATGTAGATAGTACGGGATGCCTCATTCAGGTTGTTAAGGAGGGGGAGTATTGGATGATGGATTTCTCCATCCATGAAGACGTCCACGCACTCACAATTTCGAAAGGGTCAATCGCTATTAACGGTGTGAGTTTAACTATAAGCGAACTAGGGCAAGACTGCGTTTGTCACATTGGTGTGATACCCTTCACCTTTCAGCATACAAACCTCGGTGATCTCGAACCTGGAGATCGAGTAAATGTCGAGGGAGATCTTATCGGGAAATATGTTAACAAGATTCTCTCAAAACGGGATGGATGAGAGAGGCAATGGACTTCGACACAGTAGAGAAGGCTATAGCGGACATCCGAGAGGGACGGATGGTCATCGTAGCTGATGATGAAGACCGGGAGAATGAAGGAGATTTGGTCATGGCTGCGGCCAAGGTCACGCCTGATCATGTAAACTTCATGACGAAACATGGTCGAGGCCTAATTTGTGTGACGTTAACAGATGAGCGAGCGGATGCTCTCGATCTTCCGCTTATGACCCAACGCAACACTGATCCACAAGAAACCGCTTTTACAATCTCGGTAGATGCTCACCGTCGTTTCGGCGTGACGACAGGAATTAGTGCTCAAGATAGAGCAAAGACGATCGAAATCCTTACGGACCCAAACTCTGACCCTAGTGACCTGAGGCGTCCAGGCCACATTTTTCCACTCCGAGCAAAACCTGGAGGAGTTCTCCGGAGAGTTGGGCAGACGGAAGCTTCGGTGGACCTCGCACGGATGGCTGACCTGCCTCCCGTTGGAGTAATCTGTGAGATCCTCAACGAAGATGGGACGATGGCGCGCAGGAGAGAGCTAAAGGACTTCGCTGTTGAGCACGGGCTCAGGTTCATAACCGTGGCTCAGATGGTCGCATATCAGCTGACAAAAACCCGGATCATACGACGTGTTGCTGAGGCTGAACTTCCAACAAAATCCGGTGAATTCCACGTCATTGCTTACGAAAGCATGCTTGATGGTCGTGAGCACCTTGCGATCATCAAGGGAGATCCCAGTGGCAAGCCGGCCGTTTTGGTTCGGATGCACTCTGAATGTATGACGGGCGATGTATTCGGCTCTATGAGATGTGACTGTGGTGAGCAACTGGTTGCTGCTATGCGACAGATCGATGCCGAAGGCCAGGGGGCAATCGTCTACCTTAGACAGGAAGGTCGAGGGATTGGGTTAGGAAATAAGGTGAAGGCTTACCAGCTTCAGGATGAAGGGCTAGATACGGTTGAGGCCAATGAAAAGTTGGGCTTCAAACCCGACCTCAGGGATTATGGCATTGGGGCCCAAATCCTTCTGGACCTAAACCTCCACTCGATCCGCCTCCTCACGAATAATCCACGGAAGATAGTAGGCTTGGATGGCTATGATATTGAAATCACTGGCACCGAGGCACTGCAGGTAGAACCGAACCAGCACAATGAACGATACCTCGAAACCAAACGCTCTAAGTTGGGTCACATTTTATGAGTAGAGATGGAGCAGCGATTAGTGTCTTGTCCAGCGAATTTGACCCTGCCATCCTGTCCATTGCAGTCATAGCCAGTCGGTTCAATACGGATGTCACTGATCGCTTGATCGCAGGAGCAATTGATTGCTTTACACAATACGGCCTGAAGCAGGAGTCAATTGAAATCATACGTGTTCCCGGAGCGTGGGAGTTACCACAAGCAGCATCGCTAGTACTTCAGCTAGATCGTCATGACGCAATCGTGACCTTGGGATGTGTGATTCGTGGTGAAACTCCTCATTTTGACTACGTATGCTCCGCAGCGAATAACGGAGTGGCGGCCCTCGCTCGGGAGGCATCCATCCCGATTCTGTTCGGTGTGCTTACTACTGACAACCGAGAACAAGCGCTAGCAAGAGCCGGGAAAGGGCCAGACAACAAGGGATATGAGGCGGCGGTAGCAGCTCTTCAGATGGTAGACCTTTACATAGGGCTGGCTGGAAATTGAGCAACAGTGATGGGCCGACGTATACTCGCCGAACACGAATTGATCGAACGCGCGCTCGAGCCTGGGTCCTTCAGATTCATTACAAGTGGGAAAGCTCAGGTTTTGAAGGGAGCTTGATAGATGCTCTGAATGACACAGCTGCAACACGTATTATTTCACAAACAAGGCTTCCGTACGTAAAAACGCTTCTAACGCTGATCGAGAATTATCTTGAAGAGATAGATGCTTACATTGGTTCGGCATTGGAGAACTGGCATCTCGACCGTGTTTCGAGCATTGACAGAGGAATCCTACGAATTGGGGCAGTAGAGATTTTTTATCTGGACGAAATCCCACCTAAGGTGTCTATCCAAGAGGCCATCCTCTTGGCGGAAGCATACGGCGGGAATGATTCACCCCGCTTCGTGAATGGCGTCCTCGATGCAGTATTCAAGGAACAATCGAAAGAGCACACGATTCCACAAAACCTGACGGGTTAACCAATGCGCATTCTGGTCGTGAATTGGCTCGACCGGGAAAACCCCTTAGCTGGCGGCGCTGAGATCCATCTCCATGAAACTTTTAGCCGTATGGTCCAGCTAGGACATGAGGTCACGCTCCTAACATCAGGTTGGAGTCATTCCACTCCACGAGCAGACCTTGATGGGATTAGTATTCATCGAACCGGTACCCGCTATACCTTCTCGTTCGCTGCAGTCACGTACTATCTACGGCACCTCTCTCATGAGTCGTTTGACGTTGTAGTAGAGGACCTCAACAAGGTGCCTCTCTTCACACCGTGCTGGACTCGGTCAAAAATTGTCTTACTTGTACACCATCTGTTTGGCCTAACTGCCTTTGAAGAAGCCAGGATTCCAGTAGCATCAGCGACTTGGCTACTTGAACGACCGATACCCTGGATTTTCTCTAAAACTCCTACAGTCGCTGTCTCTGAAAGCACGAAGGAGGATTTGGTGAACAGAGGGTTACGCCCTGAACAGATTGAAGTAATTCCAAACGGAATTGACCTCGGTTGGTACACTCCTCACCCGAACGATACTCGTACAGAGGACCCTACAGTTCTCTATGTAGGACGACTCAAGAAGTACAAACGTGTTGACCTACTTCTTCACACTGTCGATAAGTTGGCACAGCAGGGTGTAAAAGTGAGGCTGAAAATAGCTGGCACAGGTGCTGACCGTAGACGACTTGAATCTCTATCTATCAAACTTGGTATCACTGATCAGGTAGACTTCATGGGATATGTCAGTGAAGAGAGGAAACTAGAGCTCTTGCGGACATGCTGGCTTCACGCGCTTACGTCATCCAAAGAGGGATGGGGGATTTCCTGTATGGAATCGAGCGCCTGCGGAACTCCGACCGTGGCCAGTGATTCACCGGGACTTCGTGAATCTGTCGTATCTGGTGAGACTGGCCTACTGGTTCCACATGGCGACCAGCAGAGTCTTACCCTAGCCATTGGCTCATTGCTATCAGACCGACAAGCTCGTGAGGAAATGGGGCGGAGTGCCCGGAGATTCGCAGAAGGATACTCCTGGGATAGATCTGCACGAGCGATGGAAGACTTCTTGACTCGGCAGACTTAAGAGTATCTCAAGGACGCCGAAACTTGTCGATCACCCACTGATTGGGTAGCGTTTCTTCCGGTTAAGATCGAGCAAATACACCCCGTATAACAAGGAAAGATAATCACGTGTCGCGCTCGCTATTTACTTCTGAGTCAGTAACTGAAGGACATCCTGATAAAGTCGCGGACCAGATTTCAGACTCTGTGCTCGATCACCTCTTGGCATCAGATCCGAAATCACGTGTCGCTTGTGAGACCCTCGTGACTACAGGACTCGCACTGGTAGCGGGTGAAGTCTCAACCCAGTCTAAAGTAAACATTCCTGACGTCGTTCGAGGTGCTCTGTCTCGGATAGGCTATACTGATTCAGCTTATGGGATCGATGCCCTCACTTGTTCTGTACTCACCAGTATTGATCAACAATCCGGCGACATTGCAATGGGCGTTGATACGGGTGGAGCGGGGGACCAAGGGATGATGTTTGGATACGCAACAAATGAAACACCGGAGCTGATGCCAGCACCAATTCAGTATGCTCACGCAATCACCC
Organism: uncultured bacterium; assembly: GCA_963934665.1. Taxonomy (GTDB): domain Bacteria; phylum Gemmatimonadota; class Gemmatimonadetes; order Longimicrobiales; family Gaopeijiaceae; genus UBA1142. The sequence continues at coordinate 17,916 of CAWVZF010000018.1, forward strand.
GACAGCTCACCCACGTTCGAAAGACGGGAGAAATACCCTGGCTAAGACCTGATGGAAAATCTCAGGTAACCGTTGAATATGAGGATGGACGCCCACTGCGGGTACATACAGTTGTAGTGTCAGCTCAACACAGTGAGGACGTAGGACATTCTGAAATCACGAACACCCTTATAGAGAAAGTCATTACGCCTGTCTTACCTGAAACCCTCGTTGATGATGACTGCGTGTTCCACATTAACCCCACCGGTCGTTTTGTTACCGGGGGACCCCATGGTGATGCAGGTGTAACAGGGCGAAAAATCATCGTAGATACGTACGGTGGCTTAGGACGTCATGGAGGCGGAGCATTCTCGGGTAAGGATCCTACAAAGGTGGATCGGTCAGCTGCCTACGCAGCTCGCTGGGCCGCTAAGAATATCGTCGCAGCCGGTCTATCTACTCGATGTGAAATTCAGTTGGCCTACGCAATCGGTGTAGCAGAACCCGTTTCTATTCTCGTTACAGATCTCCGAGACGCTCAAGTTTCTGAATATGAACTGGCCCGTGCAGTATCAGAGGTTTTCGATTTTACTCCGTCAGGGATTATCGATCGACTCGGATTGAGGGCGCCTATCTATACGCCGACAGCAGCATACGGTCACTTCGGTCGCACACCAGAAACAAAGGTTCCAGAAGCGGGTGGTAGGGAAGTCAACTTTTTCCCTTGGGAAGAAACTGACCGAGTAGAAGACTTGAAGGATGCTTTGGGTAGTTAAGACAGATGAAGCACCGATGCGGAATATCGGACTCGGGGAGATCAAGAAGTACTATCCTTCCTGATCTCTGAAGAACCCGTGAGCCACTTCGGAGTATTTCTGGAGGCTCACTCGGTGTGTACTATACTGCACGGATCTATCTCTCGGAGGAACTTCGATTGTTGGTTGAAGTTAGGGTTCAGAGCCTGTGGGTCGATGGAACCACAAATACCCCAGTTGTGATGCTCAAAGAACTCTCGGGCGAACGAGTGCTCCCGATTTGGATCGGACCAGGAGAGGCTAGTGCTATAGCAACGGAACTCGCTGCAATGGAGTTTGCACGCCCACTAACGCATGACCTCCTTTGTGCCGTAATGAAACAACTCGGCGGAAATCTGCAAAAAGTCGTGATCAATCGAGTTGAAGACAGTACATACTATGCCGAACTCTTGGTTCTTAAGGATGGCGAACTTATCTCGTTGGACGCGCGTCCCTCTGACTCAATAGCAATCGCTCTGCGATCTGATACGCAAATGTTTGCTCACGAAGAACTTCTTGTAATGGCTGGAGATCTTAATACGGGAGAGTTTGAATCGGCTGGGCAAGAACCCTCCGACTCACCGCACTTTATGGGTCCCGACGAACTTGAGGAGCATCTTCGAAGCCTTAACCCTGAGGATTTTGGGCGCTTTACTCCTTGATCACTGGCGGAATGTGGGGCGATTCGCTCTAGCAAGCCTCCTCACAACAACCGGTCTTTTTACGACCACAAGCCTCGCGTTCGCTCAAAGCGAACAGGGCACCCTTCTTCAAGGTCAAGCTTTACTTGGAAATGAGGTACTAAGAAGTGGAACGGTAGTCCTTCATCATCTCATTGGCGGAACCCAAGGGGAGTTGGATTCTGTTCCGTTGGGGACCGACGGAACTTTCAACTTAACTCTACCCAATCCACCCGACCCGGGCGTAAGAGATATCTATCTTGCGTCTATCAGACATGATGGGGTCCTCTATTTCGGAGCCCCCTTAACTGAGCCGGAACATCTGGATTCGATTTACAAGATCCAGACTTATGACACAGCTTTTGCTCCTTCGGGAGGATCTGATCTTCCGATCGAAATTCGAAATATCTTTTTTGAATTCGATGGCGACCGGTGGCACATCACTGACCTTATTGAAGTGTATAATGAAACCGGCAGAACTTTGGTTTCAGAGAGTCCAGGATTTGTCTGGAGTTACCCACTAATCCCCGGGGCCACTGATTTTGAATTAGGACAAGCGGAGATGTCTCCCGAAAACATAACCCTAGAAGCGGGTGAACTTCGTATTAGAACGCCCTTGCCTCCAGGAGAGAGACTCTTTGTCGTAACGTACATGATCGATGAGCCTTTTGTATCAATTCCTACGCCGGGCCTAACTGCTGTTATGGAACTGTTGGTGCGAGAACCAGCACCTCCAATGAGAGTGGAAGGCCTCGATTCTTTCCCACGAATCGAGCTAGAACCCGGGACAACTTATCGAAGATATTCAGGGGACAATCTAGCAGGCTCGAGTATCAATCTAACCGAAGCTCAGGTCCCATTTGAACTTCCAGTTGCTTGGATGAGTGTGATACTAGGACTAGTACTGGGGGGAGCGGCACTATTCCTCTTGAATCGCGACCCCATCGTAAGGAATACCCAAACAGTCAGAGTCGATCTGGGCAATCGAGAATCAATACTTCACCATATCGCACTTCTAGACGAAGCCTTTAAGGGTCAAGGGAATCGGAGCGAAAAAGAGCGTAAAGAATACCTTCTGGAGCGGGCGAACCTCGTACAGCGTGTTATAGGGACTGACTAAGTGGCTCCCGTCACTACCGCGGCAGTGCTTCTGCGATCACACGACTATGGGGATACTAGTAGAATTCTGAGGTTTTATACCGAAGATCACGGCCTAGTAAGCGCTATGGCGAAGGGTGTGCGTGGTCGAAGTGGGCGGGGGCACATGGCAATTGGGACGTTCGCCACAGGTACCGTGAGTCTGTACCTAAAAAACCATCGAGACCTTCAAACAATGAAGGACTTCTCTTGTACACAGATGCGAGATAACCTCGCCAAGGATGTCCTTCGATTCTCAGGTGCCTCAGCAGTCGCTGAACTCGTCCTTATGCACGCTGATCAAGAGCGTCGCCCGGAACTTTTCGAAGCAATCGAATCTGGGTTGAACAGCTTAGAATTTGCTGACTCCACACAAGGAGCAACGGCCGCACTGTCTGGTGTCTGGCAGATTACGCGAGTACTCGGGTTTGAGCCCCAACTAAAAACCTGTATTCGATGTGAGCTTCAATTTGTTGAAGATGAAGTTGGGCGGTTTGATTTCCCAGCTGGAGGGATAGCTTGCCTTGAGTGCAGCAAAAAACTGGATGGTCCTCGAATTGGTCCAGTAGCCCGACTCCAAATTACACAATTAGTTCAGGGGCGAATCGATGATACAATTCACCATCCAAAAAAACATCTGGCAGTACTTTCTCAGTTCTTGAACTATCACGTCGTATCGAGACCGCTGAAATCTCTGGAGTTCATACAACGACTCCTACCTGAAGATGCTGGACAACAGTGAACCAACTGATCCTGGGTACTGCTGGGCATATCGATCATGGGAAGACTGCCTTAGTACATGCCCTTACTGGAACTGATACGGACCGTCTCAAGGAGGAGAAAAGCCGCGGTATCACAATTGAATTGGGATTCGCTGAATTATCTCTTGGTACCCAGCGTTTAGGGGTTGTAGATGTACCCGGGCATGAGGCATTCATCCGTTCCATGGTAGCGGGAGCTACAGGAATGGACGTGGTCCTCTTGATTATTGCGGCAGATGAAGGCGTCATGCCTCAAACTAGAGAGCATCTGAATATCCTAGAACTCCTCGGTGTTCCGGAATTGGTTGTCACGCTTACAAAGTCTGATCTGGTAGATGAAGAATGGCGTGAACTTGTTCGAGGTGACGTAGAAGAACTATTAGCAGCCACCTCTTATGCTGGCGCCCCAGTGGTTTTTACGTCCTCAATCAACGGTGAGGGGCTAGGTGCTCTCGTAGAGAAACTTTCCGAAACAGTCCAGCGTATTGGACAGAGGAACAATGCTGATCTTGCCCGCCTGCCCTTAGACCGAGTCTTCACAATTAAGGGCACTGGGACTGTCGTCACCGGAACACTATGGACTGGCACCCTCAAAAGGGGCGCGCACGTGCGACTTCTTCCGAATGAGTTCGAGTCACGGATACGAAAACTCCAAGTTCATGGGAGTGATGTTGAAACAGCGACTGCTGGAAATCGGATAGCCGTAGCACTCAGTGGAGCGAGTTCACATAGGAAAGCGGTCATCCGAGGAACCACTCTGGTCTCAGATGCCAATTGGAAGAGTTCTTGGATGCTAACCGTGCATGTTCAACTCATTCAAGGAGTGAAATGGACCATTAAGCACAACCAAAGGATTCGTGTCCATATCGGCACCTCAGAAGTTATGGCCCGTTGTGCCTTGTTGATGAAAAAAGAGCTTGATTCAGGCAGTCAGGGTTGGATACAACTCCGCCTTGAAGAACCTGTAGTTGCTCGTGCTCGTGATAGAGTCATCCTCCGAACCTATTCACCGATGATTACAATCGGGGGAGGAGTTGTAGCTGAGCCACAGCCTGCCAAACGAAACTTTCTCGACAAATCTGTCCAGGACGCACTTGAAAAGGTTCTTGAGGGTGAACCTATCGTGGCTGTCGAAGCTCTTCTCTCGATAGCGTCCTGGTACGGTATAGATGCCAATGCCCTCCCAATCACTTCTGGCTTACCACCTGGAATCGCTCAAGACACCGTTACCCAAGTGCAGGCCGATGGTGGATTATTGTCATCTGATCGGCTTTTCTCTAGAGAAGTCGCTGTTGAAGCTGAAGAATTAATCCTAAGTGGGGTTCATCAAGAGCATATCGAAAAGCCACTCCGTAGTACAATTCCACTACCTGTTCTCAGGTCCAGCCTACCTACCTGGGCTGCCCCAGAAATTGCGGATGCGGTTATCAATAAGCTGATCGAAGAAGGGGCGCTTGAAAGGCAAGGGAGTGGAGTTAAGACTCAGGGATACCAACCACATCCATCACCATTGCAGGAGGATCTGATTAAAGAACTCCGTGATATCTATACTACGATGGGGCTGGGAGCCCCTCTCGTAGGAGAGTTGCCTCCGCATCTGGCCGGTCATCCAGATATATGGGGATTGTTGAAATTCCTTGAAGAAAAGGAAGAAATAGTTGTTATTGCGGATGGATATTATGTATTAAAGGATGAGTTTGAGGCTGCGGTCCAGCGTGTACACAATCTCCTTGGGGGCCAAGCAATGCTTGGGCCCTCAGCATTTCGTGAAGCCCTGCCGCTTAGCCGCAAACAACTGATCCCTATGCTTAACTGCCTTGATGGCCTTGGTGTTACTGTGAGGCATGATGGTGGAAGAGAAGTGCCACTTCTGAAAACCTAATCGATCTCATGGCTAATGATTTCCTAGGACTCTTTACCAAGAAGTTCACGCCTCTTTACCTCGCTCCGCAGGCCGGTGTGAGCGAATCGCCATTCCGTAGACTCTGCCGTTCCTACGGAGCTGATGTTGTAGTAAGTGAATTTGTGAGTGCGACTGGGATAGTTATGGGGTCTCCTCGCTCTCGCGAATACCTCCGTTTTGATTCTGAAGAACATCCGATCGGCATCCAGATTTTTGGGGCTGATCCGGGCATGATGGCGGATGCTGCTGCGTTCGTTGCAGAGACGTACGGACCGGATTTCATCGACATCAATTTTGGATGTCCAGTAAAGAAGGTAGTCAAGCGTAACGGGGGATCGGGTTGCTTACGTGACTTAGACTTGGTGGCTTCTATCATTCGAGCAGTGGATGAAGCAACTTCGCTCCCGACAACAGTAAAAATCAGGAGCGGCTTTAATGAGGAGTCTCGCGACCCAGTTGGTATAGGTCTAAAGTGCCAAGATGCCGGAGCACGGGTTCTCTGTATTCACCCTCGAAGCCGAGCAGATATGTATAAGGGGAAGGCGCGATGGAGTGAGATCCGGGCAGTAGTCGAGGCATTAGATATCCCTGTCCTCGGAAACGGAGATATCTCTTGTGCCCAGGATGCCTATCGCATGAAGAACGAGACAGGATGCGCAGGAATTATGATCGCCCGTGGGTCGCATGGAGATCCGTGGATCTTTAGAGAGGCTAGGGCGGTACTCGACGGAAAACCGAGTCCGCCAGAACCGGATCTAACAGAACGCTTGAATATCTGTCTTGAACACGCTGGAAATGCGATTGCTTTTGGGGGTGACCCTGAAAGAGCAATAATTGACTTCCGTAAGCATCTCGGCTGGTACACAAAGGGCCTTCCGGATGGACGTGAACTCCGTACGAAACTATTTCAAACGAAAAGCCTCTCTGAGGTGAAAACCCTTCTAGGAAACTACCTACAAGCGTATGAGGGAGTGCATTTATAGGGTTCTCTTACCAAGACGGGTAGACTAATGGGTTTCATCGAGACTAAACTTCCCTGAACAGATTTTTGACAGACACATCCATAATTCATAGGGGGCGTCACGGTTTCGACGTGTTTGGTGAACGTGGAGTAGCGTGCTGAGGTCTCGATCCTCATGAATCTTCGAGAACATTTTTAGCTGCCAACGATAATCTGGCGCTGGCTGCGTAAGCTTACTTACGTGCCCGTCTCTTTAACTGCCTGCCCGAGACAGGTTTAGAGGCGACGATAAGTCGGGCTGGTTCCTAGACTCTGCTGTCGGGTCAGGGAATGAGACATTAGACGGCTGGCTGAGGGTTTGGTTGATCGCTGACCACCCGAGGTGAGATTACCCAGCGATCTACGCACGTAGAAGCTTTGCCGGAAGCATATGCGGACGGGGGTTCGACTCCCCCCGCCTCCATTCTCAGACCTGGTTAGAAGAATCCACAGTAGTTCATCGGTTACCGGAGGCTAAGCCACGTGCGCTTAAAGCTAGTTATTTTTACTCTCACATTTTCTCCGATCATGATCCTGGATCTGGTCACAAAGCGCTGGGCCCTTGAAGCTCTCTCATACAGTAGCAGTCAACTATTTGGAGGCCTGATACCTCTTACCTTGGCGTTCAACAAAGGCGCCGCCTTCGGAATCAGTATAGGAGAGGATTCACGCTGGTTTTTTGTGCCAGTGACTATGGTTGCTCTAGTTCTACTAGGTGGGCTACTCAAGGAAGCAAGCAAGCATGACTTTCTGAGAATCTTCTCAATTTCGTTAGTTATTTCAGGTGCCCTCGGTAACCTGTACGATCGGGTGCGTTGGGGCAGGGGAGTAGTAGATTTCATTGGGCCCATTGACCTTGGAAGATGGGACTTCCCCATTTTTAACATTGCAGATATGGCAATTAGTTGTGGAGCGATCCTCCTAGCGGTCTCATTTTGGATGGAAGAACGAGCCAATCCAGGTCAAGCGCTTCAGAAAGTAGCTGCGCAATCAGATGAACTAGAGACGTTGAACAGCCGTTCCGACCAGGAAGTGTCCTAAGAAAGAGAGAAAGTCTGTTCGTCGTCCGGTAAAAACAGGAGATACTCAATACGTCTGCCTCGGACTTTCGCGACCTGGAGAATGCCTCCGTCTACTTTGACAGTGTCACCTAACAAAGGAAGCCTATTAAGGCGCCCGAACACTAACCCTCCAATCGTATCGTAACCCTCTTCCTCATCAGGCATCAGGGTAAAACCGAGTCTCGCGATGGCATCTCGCAGTGACACCCCACCCCATACCTGAAGGGAACCATCTTCTGTTTTTTGAAAGGGAATCGGTTCGTCACTCTCATGTTCGTCTTGAATCTCTCCCACGATCTCTTCGATCAGGTCCTCAAGCGTTACGAGTCCCGCTGTTCCTCCGAATTCGTCCACTACGATAGCCATCTTAACTCGTTCTGCCCTCATTTCTGGAATCAGATCTTCCACCGGCTTAGAAGCAGGTGCAAAGGGGACATTCCTGATCAGTCGATTGAGATCTTGGATACCAGAATGTGAGGCTCGCCAAACGTCTCTAGCCACGAGAATCCCAGTAATATTGTCGACCGTCTCTTCGTAGACTGGAATCCTTAAGTGACCAGTATCCAGCATGATATCCTGTACTTCTTGTATCGTGGCATTTATGGGGATCGCAGTCATATCCATCCTTGGTGTCATCACTTCCCCTACCGAGACTTCATCTAGCCTGATGATTCGGTTCATCACCTGCCACTCGTCTTCGTCAAGCGTCCCTTCACGCCGACCTATTTCTGTGAGAATCGCAAACTCATCTCGGCTAACTGTCGATTCTTCACTCTTAGGGGTGAGGCTGCGCGAGATCCATCCTAAGGGCCACAGGATCGGCTTCATTATAAAAACCATTACCCGCAAGATGTGGGCAGTTGGCTTGGCCAGCCGCCTCCAGTGCCTGGCTCCAAGAGTCTTCGGGATGATTTCTGAAATAATAAGTACAGCTAACGTAAGGCCTATGGAGAAGGCTGTAAGAAAAGGGTCTCCGAACACCTCCTGAACTACAGCCCCGGAAAGTGTCGCACCTACGGTATGGGCAATGGTGTTTAGTGTAAGAATTGCAGCGATCGGCTCGTCGACCTGTTCCTGAGCCTCTTCAAGCCATTCTCCGGCCCATTCCCCTTGCTCCTTGAGAAGGGCTATATAAGGGCGACTCACAGAAAGAAACACGGCCTCAAGGACCGAGCATGTGAAAGAAGTCCCGAGGCTTAGCCCAAGGATCCAGGCGAGGGCTCCCATGATGGAGATGATTATCGTGGCTTGCGGGTAGAGTGCACAAGCCTTTTGAATAGGTGACCGCAGCGGCTTAGTCTATTACTGTGCCCCGTTAGAGACTTCAATTCATCCAACAAGGAGAAGAGGGAATGGCAACGTATACCTGCGAGCAGTGTGATATGAGCGTGAATATTAGCTGCGCGGAGTGTGGACAAGAGTTAGCTCACGATACGATCACTACAGGTGACGGGAGAGAAGTAGATGTATCGAGGTGTCCCGACGGTCATGGTATGATCAAGTCACCATCGTGTTGCGCCGAAGACATGACATGTGAGCTGGTCTGACCCGGGCCAGATGAGCGCTTCTAGCTTAAATAACCCAGGCCACATGCGAAGCATGTTTAGTGAAGCTCTGCGATGATGAATATGTGGAAAGCCGTGATAGTCTTGACTATCGCAGGATGTACGGGAGGGAGTGGTATCCCTCTAGCTCCGGCTCTCCAGGGAACCGGGGCAGATGCATTTTATTACATCTATGTCGGTGCAGAATCCGCAGACCTTCTCCACCGCATCCGGTTTGGCCCAACCGGAATGGAACTGGACCAAACTACCCCAGTCGGTGAAATGGCGGTTGAAACAGAGGGGCCTCATGGCTTGAACGTATCGCCTGATGGAGACCACCTGTACATGACAACTGCACATGGTGTTCCAGATGGCAAACTATGGAAATTCCATGCGGGTCCAGATACCCTGGTGGCACCTCCAATCTTGCTTGGCAACTTCCCAGCCACACTAGATCTAACTCCAGATGGACTCTACGCGTTCATTGTAAACTTCAACCTCCACGGTGAGCACGTGCCGTCTACCGTGTCAGTGGTGTACACACCAGATCTTGTTGAGGTTGACCAGATACCAACCTGCACCATGCCACATGGTCTACGGATGGCCAACGATGGTCTGTTCGTGTACTCAAACTGCATGATGGATGATCAGTTAGTCGAGATTGATACGCGTACATTCGAAGTTTCACGACGATTCTCAGTAACCACAGGCTCAGAAGCAGCACTGCTGGATTACCAAGTTGGGGAGGTTGTGACTGGTGCAAGCGGTATCACTAAGCCACTAGAATCCCTTTCCAACAGGACTGCTACCGAGCCTACCTGTTCACCCACTTGGGCTCAGCCAACACCGGATGGGCACTCTATCTTCGTCGCATGCAACAAGAGTAATGAGATCTTAGTTATCGATCGAGAAAGATGGACTCTTGAACGCAACATCTCTGTGCCAGGAGGGCCCTATAATCTGGCTATTTCTGACGATGGTAAGATTCTAGTCGCGTCCTTAAAGGGTGCTGGGAAAGTTCAATTCTTTGAGGCTTCCACCGGGAAAAGTCTTGGGCTCGTGACTTCTACTACGACTGTAACTCATGGAGTCGCAATCTCACCGGACTCTCGTTACGCGTTTGTAAGTATGGAAGGAAAGGGTGCAGATCCTGGCAAGGTAGATGCATATGACCTCCAGGAATTCCAATTGGTGGGCTCAATAGAGGTTGGACAACAAGCTGGGGGAATCATCTTCTGGAAGATGGAACCTATCAACTGAGCAGCTGGACCTTAAAAGATTCCGAGATCCATATGCTACTTGTGATCGACAATTACGATTCATTCACATTCAACCTGGTCCAATTCCTGGGTGACCTTGGCGCAAAACCCACAGTGATCAGGAATGATTCACACAGTATTGAAGCTGTAGCCAAGATGGAACCCGAACGAGTGGTCGTTTCACCAGGCCCCCGAACACCTACTGAAGCGGGGATCTCCGTGGATGCCTTCAGGATCCTGGGGGCTACGGGAATTCCTATGCTCGGTGTTTGTCTTGGACACCAAGCTTTGGGCGAAGCTTTTGGGGGTAAAACCGTCCAAGCTCGAAGACTCATGCATGGTAAGACTGTGCAGGTACGGCATGAAGGTTATGGTATTTTTGAGGGGTTACCCTCGCCTATGGAAGTTGCACGCTACCATTCTTTGGTGACTGATACCGCCAATTTGCCAACTGACTTAATACCGGTAGCCTGGAGTGTAGAACCCGAAGAGGAAAGCGAGATACAGGCCATGCATCACCGGGATTTACCACTCTGGGGTGTTCAATTCCACCCGGAGTCACTATTCAGTGAACATGGGAAACATATGTTGAAAAACTTTCTCTGCCTTTAGCCCCCAGGCCAAGGAGTTATAGATGCCAACCTCCGGTATAGCCACCCTGTGCTTCTTCACCATCCTTACGGTGACCCCCCTAGATCTTTCGGGGCAAGCCGTAGGAGGTTCTGATGGTGCCCGACCTGTGCAAGGTGATCCTGGAATCTCATCAATGCTTGTCCTAGAGGATCCGGCATATAGAGTTCTGCGCGATTACGCAGAGCCTGGAGCGACCCGTCGTATGCATGCCCATAGCACCGCGACCTATCAGGTGTTCATGCTCGTAACTGGCAAGATCAGGCTGACAGTAGAAGGCCAGGACGCAGTCGATATACTCCCAGGTGAAGTGGTATCACTTCCGGGAGGCGCGAGCCACACTTTCACCAATACTGGGGAAGTAATTGCGACCATAGTTGAGGTTTTCGGTAAATCTTTCCCAAGATGAACCCCATTCAGCATTCCTTTGAAAGTTGGGGATATGAGTCAGATTTTTTACCTGAATTTTGAATTAACGGGATACTTTGATTCCGTGTTAATTGGAGCCGAGCGCACTAGTTGACCCTCAGCCCCTAATTCAGGTAGGTTTCAAGGCGTGATTTT
>CAWVZF010000019.1:0-28948 GCA_963934665.1 uncultured bacterium
GAGGTGCGGCGTCGATAAAGCTAGGCCTGCGTCCCTTTCTGACATCTCCATATAGTGTGAATTGGCTCACTATAAGAAGCTCTCCCTCTACATCATTTAGCGATCGGTTCATCTTTCCTTGGTCGTCTGGAAAAACTCTCAAGCCAATGACTTTGTCAGCGATCCAAGTGGCTTCTATTTCTCCGTCACTCGCCTTGAAGCCAACCAAAAGAACAAAGCCTTTGCCAATGGCACCTACAGACCGACTGTCGACAGTGACCTCCGCTGATGACACCCGCTGAAGAACAACTCTCACGAGTGGGTTACTCCACTGTAACCGACTTAGCGAGATTTCTGGGTTGATCTACATCCGAACCTCTGATCATCGCCATGTGGTAGGCTAGAAGTTGGAGTGGCACGGTTGTTAGAACGGGCTGGAGAAGGGGTATGGTTTGAGGGACTCGGATTATGTGGTCGACTTTCCCCTCAAGCTCCCGAGCTTCATCAGTCACAACGGCAATAATCTTGCCGTGCCTGGCCTTAACCTCCTCAATGCTCGAAACGACCTTTTGGTAAACTGCATCGCGCGGTGCTAGCACAACAACCGGCATATCTTGGTCAATAAGGGCAATCGGACCGTGCTTCATCTCCGCAGCAGGATATCCCTCTGCATGGATATAACTGACTTCTTTCAGCTTAAGTGCGCCTTCTAGTGCCACCGGAAACTGCAATCCACGGCCTAGATAAAGAAAGTTTCTTGCATCAGCGTATACTTCAGCTAATTCACGGATCTGCGCGTCAAGCTCTAGTACCTTCTCAACCTGTGCCGGGAGTTCTTTAAGCGCCCGCACAATTCCTTCACCCTGCACAACAGAGAGGTGTCGGCGTCGACCGATATTTAGTGTGACCAGAGCTAGGGCAACCAGTTGGCTTGTGAATGCCTTGGTCGATGCAACACCGATCTCTGGACCTGCATGCAGGTAGATACCATAGTCGGTCTCCCGAGCGATCGTTGACCCAACAACATTAACAACGCCCATCGTGGAGATGCCCCGATGTTTTGCTTCCCGGAGTGCCGCTAAAGTATCCGCAGTCTCTCCAGATTGGCTGATAGCAAGCACAAGAGTGCCTTCTTCGAGCACTGGGTTCCGGTACCTAAATTCTGATGCGTACTCAACTTCTACTGGTATACGGGCGAGTTCTTCAATCATGTACTCACCCAGGAGAGCCGCATGCCAACTTGTACCACAAGCTGTGATCACAACGCGCTTTACCCTGCTTAGATTAGGTTGGTGGTCCGCTATACCACCGAGCCGAGAGTCTCCATCCTCTTCCATTAATCGGCCACGCATCACATCACGAAGCGAGGAAGGTTGTTCAAAGATCTCCTTGAGCATGAAGTGCTCGTAGCCACCCTTCTCAATCGCTTCAAGGTCCCAGGTGACCTCGTGTGTCGTCCGGGTTACCGGTGCGCCATAGAAGTTTTTGATGCGGTAGCCATCCATATCGAGGACTGCATAATCACCGTCGTCTAGATACACGACATCTCTAGTCAATGCGATCACGGCAGCAGCATCCGAACCAGCCAACGTCTCACCGTTCTTGCCAACTCCGATTAGCAGAGGGCTACCGTTCCTCGCTATGACGAGTTTGCCCGGGTCACGGGAAGAGACCACGGCAATACCATATGCACCTTCTATCCGTCTTAGTGCAGCTGCGACGGCATCCTCGAGCGGCTCTCCTTCGACCCAGAGACGATCGATCAAGTGGACGACTGCCTCAGTGTCTGTCTCTGAAGTGAAGACGTATCCTATCGCTGAAAGTTGCGTTCGAATGTTGTTAGCATTCTCGATGATCCCATTGTGGACGAGTGCGATATCACCCTGACTCGAGATATGGGGGTGTGCATTTGGTTCATTAGGAGCCCCGTGTGTCGCCCAGCGAGTATGTGCAATCCCGCAATTTCCGGATGGAGCAGCATCCTGGACTGCTTTCTCAAGAGATGAGAGTTTCCCAGCCCGTTTGACGACCTGAACACCAGTCCCGTTTAGAAGCGCGACCCCGGCAGAATCATATCCCCGGTACTCAAGTCTTTTCAGACCTTGTAGCAGAATCGGTCCGGCCTCTTCGGGCCCAACATAGCCTACGATTCCGCACATGAATTAAGTCCTTCGAAAGATTCTCGTCATGTATACGAAGGCTTACACAACGCCTTCGAGCAACCCTGACACGCGATCAAGCAGGACTTTAGCCCTACCTTCGTCTGGAGCTTCCACTATGAGACGAACTACCGGTTCCGTTCCGGACGGACGCAAGTGAAGCCAAGTTGAGCGATCCCTCCAGGTCAAGCGCAGACCGTCCGTATGATCGACGGTAGCATCATCTAGATCACTCTCCAGTATCTCATAAGCTTGAGGTAGCGCCTCTCTCGGGAATCCAATCTTCTCCTTAACAATGGAGTATGAGGGCCAGCGGGCCGCAGCAACTGATGGAGGACCACTAGCATCGACCAGAGCTTGGAGAATCAAGGCGGCGGCCAAAGGAGCATCCCGTGTATGATGAAGCGCTGGTAGAATCACGCCACCGTTCCCCTCACCTCCCACAACTGCTCCCTCAATCATCATTTGTCGCGCTACGTTGATCTCACCAACCGGTGCTCGTGTTAAGGGCACAGAAAAGGCATCAGCTACATCATCGAGCACTTGGCTGGTTGATAGATTTGTAACCACGGGGCCAGGATTCCGCATAAGGATTACCGAAGCAGCAAATGCAAGAGTAAGATCCTCTCCCATAGCCCTCCCGGTTTCATCTACCAAAGAGAGACGATCCACATCTGGATCAATAGCAAAACCCACTTCTGAACCCGTGTCACGAACAAGTTTGCAGAGCTCAGTGAGATTGGCAGCAGTGGGCTCCGGATCCCTAGGGAATCTCCCGTCAGGACTCATACCGATGGCTTCTACTATGCACCCAAATTCAGAAAGTAGTTCTGCCATCACTGGCCCCCCAGCACCATTGACACAATCTAGTGCGACTCGGATACCTCGGCGTCTTATGGCCCCTACATCGACTTCAGGAAGAGCTAAAATCCCATGTAGATGTCTTTGCCAAGCTTCACGATCTTCAATTACAGGCTCAATAAGGTCCCAAGAGACTCGCTCCAAATCTTCTTTAGAAAGAAAGTCATAAAAACGCTCTGATTGCTCTTTCGCCAAAAAGACCCCTTCGCCTGTAACTAGTTTCAGTGCATTCCAGTCAGCTGGGTTATGACTCGCAGTAATCACGATCCCACCAGATGCTTCCGCTTGTTCGACAGCCAGCATGAGTGTTGGAGTAGGAACCATACCTAGGTCGACCACCTTAGCTCCAACCGACTGGAGGCCCGAGATCACTGCCCTACTAAACATTGGACCAGAGACACGCGAATCACGGCCGACGTAGATCGGAGCGCCCTCACCCTTAGCTCTCATGAAAGTCCCGAATGCTGCAGCAATCTGGGCCATGAGTTCTGGTGTCAACGGATCCCCAACGCGCCCGCGCACACCCGAGACACTGACCATGAGATTTGGCGGTAGGGTAATCGGCATTTCAGTTCTCAAATAGGCTTGGTAAACAAGGATACAAGCGTCGTGCAACTAGGTTAAAAAGTTGACGCATAGAACGCGATAACGTCAACGGATACAATTGTATGATTGCCTAGCAATCGCCAACCTACTGGCTAGATTGGGCGCCGTCCGACCCCGTTCACTAGAGGAAACATTATATGAGCACAGAGGCTCACGAACGTCTTGGCTTTGGGACTCAGGCGGTGCACGCTGGTGTTTCTCCTGAGCCTGTGACCGGGGCTATCATGACCCCGATTTTCCAGACCGCTACATACGTTCAGAACGCAGTCGGTGAACCCAATAAGGGTAGCTACGACTATGGTCGAACTGCCAATCCAACCCGTGAAGCACTCGAAGCGAGTATCGCAGTTTTAGAGAATGGATCCTCTGGCGTTGCCTTCTCATCGGGTCTAGCAGCGATTGAGGCGATCGTGAAGAGGCTTTCAGCAGGCGATCATGTAATCAGCGAAGAAAATACATACGGTGGGACGACCAGACTTTTTAGCAAAATCATGAGCCGGCTAGGCCTCGAGTTCACATTCATCGATACGCGTGATCTGTCTGAAGTGGCCAACGCGATACGAGATGAGACGAAACTCATTCACCTAGAAACACCTACCAACCCCCTGATGCGAATCAGTAATATCGCTAAGCTCGCGAGCCTCGCACACGATGCCGGTGCACTGCTTTCAGTAGACAATACATTCGCATCACCGTTTAACCAGCGTCCTCTAGAGCTTGGCGCTGACTTCACAGTTCATTCCTCTACGAAGTATCTGAATGGTCATTCTGATGTCATTGGTGGCCTGATTGCACTCCGCGATCCTGAACTAACCGAGGAGTTGCTCTTCATCCGAAAATCGTCTGGTGCGGTTCCGGGACCAATGGACTGTTGGTTAACCCTCCGCGGCATCAAAACTCTTCATGTTCGAATGCGTCAGCACAATGCGAACGGGCTAGCAATAGCAAAATATCTCGAGAATCATCCAGATGTTGATAAGGTCTATTATCCAGGCTTAGAATCCCATCCTCAGTACGCACTCGCCGTCGAACAGATGAACGGATTTACCGGGATGGTCTCGGTTGACGTCGGAACTCTCGAGCGAGCGAAGGCCCTCACAGAACAGCTCAGTATTTTTTCGCTTGCCGAAAGCTTGGGTGGGGTAGAGTCGCTCATAAGCGTACCAGCGCTAATGACACATGCCTCGGTGCCTGAAGACCGTCGATCGGCAATGGGGATTAACCCCGGGTTCGTGAGGCTCTCTGTGGGAATCGAGGAAGAGGCCGACCTTATTAACGATCTAGAGGGCGTACTAGGATAGTAAGGAGAATCACATTTGCTGGAGTAACCCAAATCGTCACAGCCTCTTGGTTTGGTCCTCACAAGAAATCCCCAAGTGCAGCCCACTCGCTGGCCCCTTTCCATTTTTCCTCGTGATCGTACACTCCGCCATATGCGTATTCTGATTGTAGGAAATGGTGGGCGAGAGCACGCCCTACTCTGGAAACTTCGTCGTGATGAACCGGCTGCATCCTTTTTTGCGACTCAACCCAATGGAGGAATGGCCTCCGATTGTGAGAGTGTACAGATCGAAGCTACCGACGTAGGGAGCCTGTCTGGTTGGGCCATATCCAACAAGATCGACTTAACAATCGTCGGACCCGAAGCGCCTTTGGCAGAAGGCATTGTGGACCATTTCGAGAAAGTTGGTTTGCCGATTTTCGGTCCACATGCCAGAGCGGCGCGCATCGAATCGAGTAAAGCATACTCTAAAGAACTGATGTGGAACGCAGGCATCCCAACAGCTGAACACAGAACGTTCACGGACCTCCCCGCTGCTGAAGCATGGATACTAAGACAGGGGGCACCAATCGTAGTGAAGGCGTCAGGGCTTGCCGCTGGAAAGGGAGCCGTAGTCTGCACTACAGAGCAAGAGGCACTTAGCGCAGTCAGATCCATGCTCGGAGACTGTATTTTTGGTGAAGCTGGACAAGAAGTTGTTATTGAAGAATTCCTCGAAGGCGAGGAATTGTCAGTGTTCGCACTCACCGACGGTGAACACTCAGTAATCCTTCAACCGTCTCAAGATCATAAGCGCGTTGGCGAAGGTGATACGGGACCTAACACCGGGGGAATGGGAGCTTATGCCCCAGTTTCCATCGCGACGCCCGAACTGATGGAAGAAGTAGGTTCCAAGATAATTCAACCTACGCTACGGGCGTTGGTGGAGGACGAATCACCTTTCCAGGGCCTTCTCTATGCCGGGCTAATAAAGACGGAGGATGGCCTTAAGGTGATTGAGTTCAACTGTCGGTTTGGTGATCCCGAAACCCAAGTAGTCCTTCCCCTGATGCAGGACTCGCTCCTAGATCTCATCGCCACAGTAGCAGAAGGTGGCAAGTTACAGCCTGGTGTGGCAGCCTCACGACCTGATGTAGCAGTCACAACAGTGGTAGCTGCTGGGGGATACCCTAGCAGCTACGAGAAAAGCAAGGAAATCACCATCCCAAAGCAACTCGAATCTGAGAACTGCATAATATTCCACGCAGGAACCACGCGCCGGGAAGGCCAACTTTTAACTTCAGGCGGACGTGTTCTGGCGGTCACAGCTCTAGCACCCAGTATCAGTGAAGCGGCTGAGGCCAGTGCGGATGCGGCGGGACAGATTGAGTTCGAAGGAGCTTTTCACCGAAGCGATATTGGATGGCGCGAACGGTTACGTCAGGATCAGTAAGAGTCTTGATGACCACTCGAGTGCACTTAACCAGAGGTGAGAAAATCGTGGAAGAAGTATTATTCCGGCTATTCGGAATCGTGGCGAACACAGGGTAAGTGTGTGCCTGAGCTTCCAGAAGCCGAGACCATTGTTCGGGGACTTCGGACCAAAATTGTTGGAGAATCAATACGTCGGGTTGAGGTGCTACACATAGACATTCTGCGCCAGCCGAAATCGATTTTCTCTAAACGAGTGCGTCTCCGAAGGATCGATGGGATTGAGCGTCGGGGTAAGAACGTTCTTCTAGTCCTAAATGAGGGTTGGGTTATCAAGGTGAACCTTGGTATGACGGGTCGCCTTTTACCCTTTTCCAGGCCGCCACGTGGCATAGAACGTCCTACTCACCCAGCCGTTCGGATCCGTTTCTTGAGCGGTGCGCTTCTTGTATTTGATGATACCCGTCGCTTCGGTAGTGTAGAAGCTCTCTCAGGTGCAGAATGGAATGAGCGGTCCAATCTAATGGGCCCAGAACCCCTGGGTCCCAGTTATCAAGTATCCGGTCTAATTGATGGCTTACACCGTTCTTCTTCACCGATCCGGTCATGGCTACTCGACCAAAAACGGATCGCGGGTATTGGAAACATCTATGCAAACGAGGCACTCTATCTCGCTGGTATACATCCCCAAAGGCAATCCTGCAGTGTGACAAGGAATGAAGCCAAGGCGCTATATCGGTCACTAAGGAGTGTTTTGGGGGATGCAATCAAGGCAGGCGGAACTACAATCCAGGATTATCGAAATACCGATGGAGACAAAGGAGAGTATGCTGGGCAGTTGGGCATCTACGGTAGAGAAGGCAAACCGTGCAATAGGTGTACTTCTAAGGTGAAGCGTGTCGTCTTCGGCAACCGCTCTGCATTCTACTGCCCGTCATGCCAACCCTTTCGGAGCAATAAATGAGGGCGCTTAGAAGAAGCAACCTCATTCTCCTCGCGCTCCTTACCAGCTCCCTGCAAACGCTCGAAGCCCAACAGACACCGGGAGAGCTACTACCGGTACGACAAGTCACCCTCGATAACGGTATGCGCTTGGTCATCCTTAGGAGGCCTGGCGCCCCAACCATTTCTTTTACAGTTCAATTCAACGTCGGAGGCGTGAATGAGCGACCAGGAACCACGGGTATTGCCCACCTCCTTGAACATATGCTCTTCAAAGGTACGACCAGCGTAGGCACAAGAAATATTGAGGCGGAACTCGAGCTATATCCATGGATGGACAGCGCACACGACTCTTTAGTTGAAGCGCGAGCAAGGGGTGATCGCCTGCGTGCTTCAGAGCTGTCAGAGCGTATAGCTCAACTTGAAGACAGTGCCGCAGTCTTTATTGAAAGTAATGAGTTTGACCATATCCTGACTCGAGCAGGGGCTCAGGGGTTGAATGCCGCGACAACAAACGAGTCCACTGTCTACTTTGTAGACCTTCCAGCGAACCGAGCGGAATTATGGTTCGCACTGGAAGCGGATCGAATGTTGAATCCTGTCTTCCGGGAGTTTTATTCCGAGCGCGATGTCGTGGCAGAGGAACGTCGGATGAGAGTTGAAATGAGTCCGGCCGGTGCCCTCACCGAGGCGCACCTAGCAAGCGCATTCAGTCTGCACCCATATGGGGTGCCTGTGGTCGGATATATGGCTGATCTTCAAGTGATGAGCCGACAGGATGTCGAACGCTATTACCGGCTCTATTACGGTCCAAACAATGCAATTGTTGGTATCGTTGGGGACCTTGATCCTGACCAGATCGAAGCGTGGGCCAGAAAGTATTTTTCCCCGATACCAACGGCTGAACTTCCCCCGGCTGTGACTGTTGTGGAACCACCGCAAATAGAGGAACGGCGAACAGAGTTAGAGTTCGACGCCCAGCCCCGGCTCCAAATCGGTTGGCACGTCCCGGCCGGAACCGATCCAGACGCGCCCTCTTTAGCAATTCTAAGCTCACTATTGACTGGAGGAAGGACATCCCGCCTGTATCGGCGCCTTGTTCTTGAGAGTCGTGTCACAACCGCTGTGTTTTCTTCACTCGGACCGGGGACGCGATATCCACAACTCTTGCAGATATCCGCCACACCTAGGGCTCCACACACCACGATGCAGGTGGAAGAACTGATCTACGAGGAATTAGAACTGTTAATACAAGAGGGCCCTACTGATAGTGAAATGGAGCGAGTTCGAAACCAAATCTCAGCCAGCTCCGTTCGCCGCATCCAGTCAAACATCGGGCTCGCTTTTCAGTTAGTAGAGTCAGTCGCCTTGTTTAACGATTGGCGCGAGACATTCCGCTACTCAGATAAACTACAGGCCGTAACCGCCGATGATGTTACACGGATAGCCAGAACCTATTTAACCCAAAGCAATCGAACGGTCACAACACTCGTAAAAACTGAAGACTCAGGATGAGACATCAGCTGAGCAGCAACATCCTTGCCTTCGTCTTAGGAATGATCCTCACGTCTCAATCTACCTCTGCCCAGGTGCCGGTTCGCCAAGATGGTGTAGAAGAGATCGGGTTCCCGGATTTAGAGTTTGAGCCACCCACAGTCGAGGAGCACGAGGTAGCAGGAGTGACTGTGCTCTTACTTGAAGATCATACTCTTCCGCTCGCTACCATCTATGTCCGGCTCAATGGGGGTTACGGATTATTTAGTAGAGACGTTTACGCCGCAGTTTCAGCCCTGCCATCCCTTATACGTTTCGGCGGTACTGAGGGCCTGGCGCCAGATTCGGTTGATAAGGTCTTAGAGTACTACGCGATCCAAACCTCATTCGGCAGCGGTGGCGACGCGATCACGGCTACTGCCAATACTTTAGTACAACACTTCCCCGTCGCTATTAACCTCCTCGGTACACTCCTTACAGAGCCCACCTTTGACTCAAACGAGGTGGAAGTCTGGAGAGGGCGACAAATCGAAAGTGTTCTCAGAAGAACAGATGACCCAGTTCGACTTGCATACTCTGAGTTTAACCGCCTTCTCTACGGAGATCACTCAATTGGCTGGGAAATGAACGCAGCTGATCTAGAGCCTAGAGATTTATCCCGTGAGCAGCTGCTGGAGGTGCACGGTCGTATCGTTTGTCGTGACAACCTCATCCTTGGGTTGGCCGGCGATGTTAACTGGCCAGAAGTCGAGCCCTTAGTGGAGAGCCTGATCGATCGGATCAAACCCTGCTCTATATCTCTGCCCGAGTCGCCCATCCCGACGATCAGGGATGAACCAGGAATTTATTTGATTGAAAAGAATGTGGAACAAAGCGTGATCGTTATGGCGCACGCCACCGATTTGAATCTATCAGATGATCCAGCTTATTTCTCGGCTACGATCGGAAACTCAATCTTAGGTGGAGGAGGCTTCTCAAGCCGTATCCTTTCTAGAATCCGGACACAGGAGGGTTTCGCCTACTCGGCAGCTTCTCTGTGGACAATCCCCCGACGCTACCCTGGGCTTCTTGGCGCAGTAACGAGCACCCGTCCCGAGAACGCTGTCCCTGCTATCAAGGCAATCCTTGAGACAATGCAAGGGCTGGTAGACTATCCCCCCCAACCCTCAGAAGTAACCACAGCAGTCGACGCAGTTGTGAATGGCTTCGTCTTCAACTTTGAGACGTCCAGCCAAATCTTGTCACGCCTGATGTTTTATCTGAGTGCAGACCTCCCAAGAGATTGGCTCGAGCTATACTTGGCTGGAGTCCAGAGTGTAACTGCAAATTCTGTACACCGCGTTTTTTCCGAACACATGCAACCCGAAAAAATGATGGTGCTAATCGTCGGAGACCCAAAGCGTATGGGACAAGAATTACTTGAGACTTTGGGCCCGGTAAGAATCATGCGTGAAGGAGACTTTCACTAAGAAACGAATAAATTAAAGTACTCTTTCTTCTAGGCCCTG
Organism: uncultured bacterium; assembly: GCA_963934665.1. Lineage (GTDB taxonomy): Bacteria > Gemmatimonadota > Gemmatimonadetes > Longimicrobiales > Gaopeijiaceae > UBA1142. The sequence continues at coordinate 10,242 of CAWVZF010000019.1, forward strand.
CCCCAATGGATGGCAGCGATTCCGCCTGTGAGTAAAGTCCACCCCACATCCGAGAACCCGGCTTTCTCGAACTGCAGACCAAGTTCATCTGGTGGCGGAAATTCCCCAACAGACTCGGGAAGGTACTCATATGCCCATGGGTGCCCTGAAATAATGCGACCTATAAAAGGCAGTACCCGACGGAAATACAGGAGGTAGGCCGCGCGCACCAGGGAGTTGGGAGGCAAGGTAAACTCTAGTACCACTAGAGCTCTGTTCTTCTTAAGGACACGATGAAGCTCGCTTATCCCTTGCTCTAAATCAGCGAGATTTCGCACGCCAAATCCGACCATAGCACCATCGAAACTGTCATCCGGGAACGGTAACACCAGAGAATTCCCACATACCGGTCTTATCGGCTTGTCAACTATCTTTTCAGCACCCTGCACCATCATGGGAGAAGCAAAGTCAGTAGCGATTACTTGTCCACAAAAGTCTGTGCGATCACTGAGTTCAAGAGCAAGATCAAAGGTACCAGTGCAGGCGTCCAAAAACCTTCCAGATGGCTCCTCCTTCCACCCCAACCGATCCACTGCCACGCGACGCCATACCCGATCTATATTGAGGCTCAATAGACGGTTCAGCAGGTCGTACCGTGGAGCGATCTCCGAGAATATTTGCTTGACTTGCTTGTCTCGATCGAGACCATCCTTAGGAACAGATTGCGGAGAAGATTGCATGAAACGGGAAATCGTTAGGACTTAAGTCTTTATTGGCCATCTAGGACAGCGAGTCGCTCGTCAACCGCATGCATCAGTGATGATAAGGCCTCACCAGCCCTCGAGTCTGGAGAAGAGACGACTGTGGGCGCCCCTTTGTCACCAGCCTCACGAACTTGTGGATCCAGTGGAATCTTACCTAAGAATGGTACATTCATTTCATCCGCAAGCGCGGACCCTCCACCAGAACCGAAGACGTCAATGACCTCTTCGCAATGCGGGCAGGCCAGGCCACTCATGTTCTCTACAATACCCAAGACCCGAGTGTTAACTCTCTCGAACATCTTCACCCCACGGCGAACATCACCGGTGGATACATCTTGGGGAGTCGTCACCATAACGGCGCCATCAAGTTCAATTGTTTGAACTAACGAGAGTTGGGCATCTCCGGTGCCCGGAGGCATGTCCACAACCATTAAATCCAGAGGACCCCACTCAACCTGTTCTAGGAATTGTTTTAGGATTCCCGAAATCAATGGGCCCCGCATGATAGCCGGCTGTTCCTTGTCTAGAAGGAACCCCAGACTCATCAGTCTCACACCATGCGCTTCTAGGGGCTCAATGAGTTCGTTACCCTTTTCGCCAGTAACGTTAGGTCGCTGGTTCACACCGAACATCAAAGGAATGTTGGGTCCGTAAATATCAGCGTCTAATAGACCGACAGAACGTCCAGACCTTGCGAATGACGAGGCTAAGTTAGCTGCCACCATTGACTTACCAACCCCACCTTTCCCGGAGCTAACAGCAATAACCTGTTTGACCGATGAGAGGATACCCGGCTGAGGTGTCGGAGCTGGCACAGAACCAGGCTGGAGCCCTCCCTGACGCCCAGTCTCTCCTCCAGGTGCCATTTGTGGTAATTGGACATCAATCTTGACTTCAGATACTCCTTCAATAGCCTCGCAAGCTAAACGTGCAGTTTTCACTAAATCAGGGGGATCATCCGGGCGAAGAAGAAACTGAAAGCGGACAAGACCATCCGGATCAGCTTCCAGTCCCTGAACATTCCCTCCAGCCACAAGGTCCCGGCTGGTACCCGGATGCTTGATGCGTGATAGTTCAGACATCACCGCGCGGCGCAATTCGTCAGAATTCATTGGTTTTAGTTTAGGTCAGAAGGCTTTTTCTAGATTGCCATCCTATGAGTTTCGTTCTGTATCACCCAAGAGCCCAGTTCCGGGCCGTCCTTTTCTACTTTCCACAAGAATTCATGGCTCAAGAGTTCGGTTGGCATGAAAGATAGCATGGAGCTTCTGTCATTACAGGGCTGAGTTTAGTTGCGTCCGCCTGTGATAAAGCTAAGATAGTTTCGAATTTCCTGACTCTGCTGGGTCACTCTTCCAGGTGGCACAAAGTCTTGTCCCGCCCCTTTTTTTGTTGAGCACATCGTGAATGAGTATGAAGGATTACCTGCTCAGAAAAACCACTCACATCAACCCAAATGACTTTAATGAACGGTAACCCCACCATACCTACGCCTGTAAACGAACCCATACTTACGTATGCCCCGGGAACACTTGAGCGCGCAGAACTCGAAACAGAATTAGAGGCTCAGTCGACCACTGTAGTTGATATCCCCCTGGTGATCGGCGGTAAGGAGATTAGGACTGGGAATACAAGCAACGTGGTGATGCCTCATGAGCATAGTCACATCCTCGCAACCTTTCACAAAGCGGGAAAAGAAGAGATTGGCCAAGCAGTTTCGGCAGCGGCAGAAGCTCACCAAGAATGGTCCACAACCCGCTGGGAGGATAGGGCAGGGATTTTCCTGCGAGCGGCAGACCTTCTCGCAGGTCCATGGCGCCAGAAACTGAACGCTGCGACCATGCTTGGACAAAGCAAAACTGCCTTTCAAGCAGAGATCGATTCAGCATGTGAGATCATCGACTTTTTTCGGTTCGCAGCCCACTTCGCAGAGCGTATCTACGGGATGCAGCCACTTTCTGAACGTGGTGTTTGGAACCGAGCAGAATATCGCGCGCTAGAAGGATTTATATATGCCGTTACCCCGTTCAACTTCACCGCGATCGGTGCGAATCTGAGTAGCACGCCAGCGATGATGGGGAACACGGTAGTTTGGAAGCCCGGCCGCACTTCGATGCTATCCAATTATTATGTGCTGAGACTTCTAGAAGAAGCTGGTCTACCGGCTGGTGTTATCAATTTTGTTGCAGGAGATGCGGGGTTGATTACATCCGAATTGCTTACTCAGAAGGAATTCGCAGGTGTTCATTTCACTGGGTCGACAGCGGTCTTCAACAGCTTCTGGAAAACGATCGGTGGGAATATCGGAGAATACCGATCATACCCTCGAATAGTTGGGGAAACAGGAGGGAAAGACTTCATCGTTGTACACCCAAGTGCGGATGTCCATCCAGTAAAGACTGCAATCATCAGAGGAGCTTTTGAGTACCAAGGCCAGAAGTGTAGCGCTGCCTCTCGAGCTTATGTGCCCCAAAGCCTATGGAAGGATCTGGAAGGACCTCTCATCGAGGAGACAGAGTCTCTTACAATGGGTGACCCTAGAGACTTTACAAATTTCATGAATGCCGTGATCGACCAAAAGGCATACGACAAGATTACTCGCTACATAGACGAAGCAAGAAAATCGAATGAAGCTGAAGTGATCGCCGGTGGTAGCTACGATGATTCCGAAGGTTGGTTCATACGGCCAACAATCATCCGGGCCGAGAAGCCAGATTATATTTCAATGTGTGATGAAATCTTCGGTCCAGTGATCTCAATCTTTGTATACGATGATGCGGATTGGGCAGAGACACTTCAGTTAGTGGATTCAACATCTCCATATGCATTGACTGGAGCTGTGTTCGCAAAGGACATCCGAGCAATTCGAGAAGCACTTGATACACTGAGAAACTCAGCTGGCAACTTCTACATCAATGACAAACCAACGGGTGCCGTGGTAGGCCAGCAGCCATTCGGTGGTGGTAGAGCCTCTGGAACAAATGATAAGGCGGGATCAATGATGAACCTACTCAGGTGGGTAAGTGCTCGGTCTATAAAGGAAACCTTTGTTCCGGCATTAGATCACAGATATCCGTTCATGGCAGATGAGTAGGAAGGATTCTGCGGATGACCACTAGTACACCTTCTCTGAATACCCATTGCTCAAGAAGAGCACTCAAACGAAACAGTGGCTTATAGTCTGATTGCCTCAAGAGCTTGAGCAAAATCAGTTATTAAGTCCTCAATCGCTTCAATTCCGACACTGATCCGTACGAAGCCATCCGGTATTCCCCAAGCATCCCGCTCCACGGCAGTCAACCCTGCGTGAGAGGTGTAGCGAGGTTGTGAGACAAGCGTTTCGACCCCACCGAGGCTTGGAGCGGCAGTCACTAACTTTAGCTTACCCATCAAGTGGTCCGCCGCAGCTCCACCTCCCTCAAGTACAATACTGACCATTCCACCCCAACCGACCATCAGTTCTGAAGCCAACACATGGTCAGTGTGTGTAGCAAGCCCAGGATAGATGACCGTCTGAATTCCAGCTTGTTCGCTCAGCCATGTTGCTAGTAAGAGGGCATTCTCATTATGCCGGGCCATCCTTACATCCAATGTTCGGATCCCTCTATCTAGAAGCCAGGCCGCATGCGGATCAAGCGCCGGTCCATAGAGGCGAGACATTCGGGTAACCTGATCGATGACATCCTCTGAACCAGCAACTGCACCAGCTATCAAGTCTGAATGGCCACTCAAATACTTAGTGGCACTGTGGATGACAACATCAACACCTGAATCAGATGGCCGGAAGTTCACCGGAGAACCAAACGTAGCATCACAAGTCAACGTGATGCCCTTTTCTTTTGCTAGCTGTGCTATGGGTCGAGGATCAAAGAAGCGCAACGTCGGGTTTGTTGGTAATTCGATATGGATGATCCGAGTCTCAGGACGGAGAGCTTTTTGCCAACCCTGATCTGCGTCCGGGTCGACGAAGGTCGTCTCTATTCCCCGCCTCGGTAGCTCGTCTAGAAGTAGGGAGCGAGTCGCGCCATACAGGTGCGACGATGCTACGATGTGATCACCCGCCTCCGTAAGAGCAAGAAACACCATAGCTGTAGCAGCCATTCCGCTGCCCAGCGCAATTCCTGATTCCGTTCCCTCTAGAGCCGCAATTTTTTCCCCAACTTCGAGCTGATTCGGGTTGTTACCATAACGGCTATACAGAAGGTCTCCATCTTCAGGTTTCGTCCAGTGGAATGTCGCGCTCTGAACGATTGGTGACACCACTGGGCTACCCGGGCTTCTACCTCCGGATGATTTACCATGTATACCTACGGTAGCTGCTCGGTTAGGCCTGTCTTGATTCTCTTTATCCGACATACTGGGTTTCCCGAATCCTGATTCTAGAGGGGATCATCGACGAGCTGACTAAGTGCATGATACCGGCCGGATGTTGGGCTTTGAAATACGATCCGACGTTTCCGGAGCCGTTCCAGTACATCATCCAAACTAGGTTCCGGGAACACTTGCTGAAAATCTTCGCGAATGAGTGGTCCTTCCGTTTCCACAAGTTGCCAGACTCTAGCGTCATAATCCTCAATTACGCCCAAGAGTTCATGGATACCAGTATCAGTTTCAGCAACAGCCACCAGTTCCTGTCGTTCGAGAACGACTTGAATTTGATCACGGTGGGATTCGCGAACTCCGCGAAACATAAAGAATGCCTCCGGGCTGTCGGGTTCAAGATATCCCTGGAGAAGCTTGGCTATCACTTCGTCTGCGCAAGAGAAATCCAGGATTGTGACGTCGGACAAGTCAATAATGGAGAGAGACTGTGCTCCACCACTAGCCATCTGAGCCTGGATCGCCAATCGGACAGCACGTCCCGTTGGTCGAGTAACAAGATGAGAGTGTAGGGAGGTTACAGTCTTACTAACCAGCACCCCAACATCGATCGTTACTGGAGTTAAATCCATCATTTAACTGCTGGTAAAATGATGCTGATTTGGGCTCCTGGAAACGATTCGAGACCATCAATGACTGGGTCAGCAATGTCCCACTCTGGAACTTGTGCAATTCGGGCAGTACCACTCCGGATTGTAATCGAGCCGTCCCAACGCTGGACTTGACGCCTGATTTGTTGAATGCCCTGCCCTCGTCCAGAATCAGGGAAACGCGTAAGCCCATGAAGAAATGCAGCCTCTAAGGCCGTAGAATCTCCCCATCGATCTCCGTAACGTGCTGAGTGCTGATCACTAAGTGAATTACGGAACCCTCGGCCTATATCCATCACAGTGATCACGACAACGTACCGCCCTAAACGTTTGGTCCAATTGTAGGCCTGCACCGCAACCCAACCCGGGCCTTCAGCGTGTTCCACTATATTCTGGCAAACTTCGGAGAGAATCACTGAGAATTGAACAACTGACGTCGCTGGGTAACCCAGTCTCGAAGCTAGTACATTCCCGGCTCGTTTCTGAACGTCATCAATAACTGCATGCACGTCTGCATTGGCAGTTATCGACGTAATTTCCAGGAGCACGTCTGACAATCTAGATACTCGTTTTGGCACTCGACCCAATAGCTCAAAAATTCCCGTAGCTTCGCGGAAGAAACCCATCCGGCTGAGGTACCCAAGCACGTCAGAGTTATCCGGAAGCTGGAGTCTTGGACTTCCACCTTGTTTCTTGACCACAGCCCCTGCTGCAAGCAACGCAACCATGCCATTAGGATCTATCCAACGAACATGACGTGCATCGAAAAGCATCCGCTCGATCCCCGTCTGGCCTGCCGTATCGAGAACTTGGTCAACGGCCTGGTGGTCAAGCTCAGTTGGAACTGAGAAAACGTTCACTTAGTCTCCTCAAAATGAGAGAGCTTGCCCTCCAAATGATGAAATAGGTTCCTCGCCCCTAGCTGACCAACATTGTGAGAAGCAAGCTCATTTGCTTTCGTGATGGCATCCTCAAGAGCATCACCGGCCAAAAGACGTGCAAAAGCAGTAGCTCCCCAAACATCACCACAACCAGTGGGATCTCCTTTACACGGCAGGCTTGAAACAGGAACTCTACCACTAGAAGCGGCCGTTGCTGTAGGGAGGCCAACTAGGCTATCCCAGTGACGATCAAAGCTCGCTGTAGTGAAAAATTGAGCCCCCCGACTTCCTAACGTGATAGCGATCAATCTTGGCTTAATACCCAGAGGGTCAGATGCGATGTCAGATAAATCACCATCACATCCCACTAGCTTAGATTCAGTCTCATTCATCTGCACCACATCAAAACATTGGACCCAATCTTTCCAAGCATTCAAGGGAGTGGGGACACGGGTGCCACCTTTGGCCGTGCTCAGAAAGAGCGAGTGGAGGTCGGCATAAATTGGTCCAGAAAAGTCATCGCGAAGAGCTTCCGCAGTTTCTAGTTCCATCTCAAAACCAGAAACAAAATTTACGTATAAAGCGTCACAGATATCGACTAGCGGAGCCAGTTCATCCCAAGTCCAGCCTGGGACCCCTCCAGTGAGTCGTTCAGTACGAGATCCATCGCGACTATATGAGAGTTCCACGCGGTTGTTGTCTTCAGGCACAGTCATCACGCAGGACTGATCTACACGAGGAATCTCATTCAGGAGGGTGACGGCTCCCTCTGAAAGATCCTGGCCGAGTTTCAGTATAGGGAGGATCTTCCAGTTGGCTGGAAGTGAAGCACTCAGAGCGGAAATCGCATAACCAATACCGCCCCATTCCTCTACCGGATCACCCTTGGGGTCTGTCCTCAAGAATCGGTCCCAAACTAGAGCACCGATCACACCGAGAGTTCTTTGCTCACTCACAATTACCTGGACATTTCTGATATGAAGATTCCCGCGGCTCCAATAATCCCTGCAGTCTCAGGAAGTTGACCAGGGACAATTTTACATGCCTCAAACGCTGACTTGAATGATCTCTGTTCGGCTTCCTTACGAATGGTCCCGAATAGATAGTCTCCTGCACCCATAACTCCACCGACAACCACCACAACATCTGGATTCAGAGTATTGATAAGGTTGGCAATCCCGATGCCAAGAAACTTGGCAGTCTCAAACATGATCTCATGCGCGTATTCATCTCCAAGTTGTAGTGCTTCATAGACAAGGGTTGCAGAAATCTGGGTTAGGTTGCCATCTGCCAGTTCAGTGAGAACAGATTGCGAACCTGCTCTCAGTCCCTCTACTGCGCGCAACGCAATGCTAGAGCCTGAAGCATAAGCTTCTAAGCAACCGTAGTTGCCGCAGGAACAGCGGCGTCCGTTCAAGTCAATCGTTGTGTGGCCCACCTCCCCAGCACTCCCGGAAGCCCCTCGCACAATCTTGCCACCAAGCATTACACCTCCCCCAACTCCTGTGCCGACCGTTATGCCGACCAAATGCTCAACACCCTGTCCGGCACCTCGCCACCATTCTGCATATGTGGCACAGTTGGCGTCATTATCGAGTAGAGTCGGAAGTTGAAGCAGGTTGGTGATCTGTTGACTGATTGGGTAATCGACCCAGCCCAAGTTAGGAGTTGTGCGTACCAATCCACCTAGTCGATCAATAGACCCAGGACAGCCAATACCTACGCCTAGAACTTGGTCTCTTGCTACATCTTCCATCACATCCGCTACCATGCGACCGATTTCCTCAACTATCGCGTCTGGTCCTCGTTCTGACTGAGTGCTCTGCGACCGCAAACCACAGGGCTCCCCATCCTCTACAGATACTAGACCAACGACAAGGTTGGTGCCTCCGATATCTACACCAACAACCCAAGGCCCACTCAAGTCAATCATCTCCAAGGCTGAGCACGGCTAGGAACGCCTCCTGCGGAATCTCTACCGTCCCGACCTGCTTCATGCGCTTTTTTCCCTCTTTCTGACGCTCAAGCAGTTTTCGCTTGCGTGTGATATCTCCACCATAGCATTTAGCTGTCACATTTTTTCGAACTGCCTTCACATTCGTCCGGGCAATAACGTTGTTTCCCATCGTTGCCTGCAACGCTACAGGAAACTGCTGCCGGGGAATCAACTTCTTAAGCTTTCTAACTAGGTCGCGACCATAGATATAAGCTTTGTCCTCATGGATAATCACACTGAATGCATCGACTGGGTCACCGTTAACAAGAATATCTAGTCGAACAAGCGCTCCAGGGCGCATTTCCAAGAACTCGTAATCCAGTCCTGCATATCCACGAGTCGAACTTTTTAGTCGGTCGTAGAAGTCAAGCACGATCTCCGAAAGCGGTAACTCAAAGTCGAGTTCGACGCGCTGCGGATCGAGATAACTCATGTCCCGGAATATGCCACGTCGGTCATGACAGAGTTTCTGCACATTACCTATGTATTCCGAAGGGCAGAGAATCCGAGCGAGTACGATTGGCTCGGCTATTGTAGTCACAGTTCCTGGGTCTGGAAGCGCTGTCGGACTCTCTACGCGGAGTTCAGTTCCATCAGTGAGCACCACATGATATTCAACGTTGGGGACAGTCGTAATCATGTCGACACTAAATTCCCGTTCTAAGCGTTCTTGTATGATCTCCATATGGAGCAACCCCAAGAAGCCACATCTGAAACCGAACCCGAGAGCTGTGGAGGTCTCGGGTTCATACTGGAGACTAGCGTCGTTCATCCGAAGTCTCTCAAGTGCATCGCGGAGATCTTCGTAGTCGTCAGTATCCGTCGGATAGAGACCGGCAAATACCATGGGGCGAGCTTCTTGATAACCGGGCAAAAGCTCTGTCGAAGGGTTGTCCGCATCAAGAATTGTGTCACCGACGCGGGTGTCACCAACCGCCTTGATAGTGGCTACGACATAACCCACCTCTCCCGGTGTCAGAGCTTTAGCCGGAATCCTGCCCAGTCGCATCGAACCGACTTCGGTCACTTCGTAACTCGCATCAACATTACCAAATGTGATCTTCATCCCAGGTTGTAAAGTGCCATCTACCACCCGTACAGATGGAACCGCTCCTAAGTACTTGTCATAGTAGGAATCAAAGATGAGAGCCCTGAGGGGAGCCTGAGCATCACCCAACGGTTCCGGGATTCTTTCTACCACAGCCTCAAGAACTTCTTCGATCCCGGTGCCCTCCTTAGCGCTAGTCAGGAGTACCGTTTCTGGAGGTACACCTAAGAGATCAGCTACTTCCTCACGCCTACGCTCTGGTTCCGCACCGGGCAAATCTATTTTGTTGACCACCGGAATGATCTCTAGGTCTGCATCAAGGGCAAGAAAGAGATTGGAGAGAGTCTGGGCCTGAGCACCCTGCGTTGCATCAACAACTAGGATAGCTCCCTCACACGCCGCCAAAGAACGCGATACCTCATAGGTAAAGTCCACATGACCCGGTGTGTCTATGAGGTTGAACTCATACTCTTTTCCGTCCTGAGCCTGATAGCTCATACGCACCGCATGCAGCTTAATGGTAATCCCCCGCTCACGCTCAAGCTCGTTATCGTCGAGCACCTGTGCCCGCATTTCTCGAGGATCAAGCGTATGAGTCCCCTCAAGCAGCCTGTCCGCTAAGGTGGATTTACCGTGGTCAATATGAGCCACGATGCAGAAATTACGGATGTGATTGGTATGCACGAATCAGTGGTGTACCGGGTGATTTAGACGATGCAAAGGAAAAGGTAACGAATGAGTTGGCGTGGAGCTTTGACACACATCTCTCAAACAACATTTCTTATGTAACTGTATAGATTATAGAACCCGTTGAGCACACTTGATCAGACCAGTAGGTTCCGAGGCTCTGATGAAAACTCCACACGCCACTCCGAACGCTTCACGTCCAGACTTGCTGGACGCTGCAACACTCTCTCAACTCGGCGGGATCGAGTTGATTGCTCGGGAAGTTGTGGAAGGTTTCTTAATGGGCCTGCACCGCTCTCCACATCGAGGTTTTTCGGCCGAGTTCGCCGAACTCCGTGCTTATCAGGCGGGTGACGATCTCAGGTACATCGACTGGCGAATGTTCGGCCGTTCAGACCGCTATTATGTGAAGCAGTTTGAGGAAGAAACAAACCTCAGGGCCCATCTCTTGGTCGATGTTAGTGAATCGATGGGTTGGAGTTCCGACCCCGGTGTGCTTCCCCCGAAGTTATGGTATGCGAAGCACCTGGCAGCTTCACTAGCACTTATTCTTATTAGACAGGGCGACTCGGTGGGGATGGCAGCTTTTCATGATGTTGTAGTGGAAAGGGTGCGTGCGAGAGGTGGCCGCCGACAGTGGACAGAACTCACACACCATTTGGCAGCGCTTCAAGCTTCAGAGGGCACATCTGCGGAACGGGCAATTCGGGACCTTGCAGTTCGGCTCAAACGAAGGGGGCTTGTAATCTTACTCTCCGATCTCCTCGTCAGGCCTGAAGAGACCCTCACAGCTTTGAAGTTTCTGAGACATCATGGTCATGAAGTGCTTGTCTTTCACCTTTTAGATCCAGGGGAACGAGAGCTTCCACCAGTTTCTGAGGCTCGGTTTTTTGATCCCGAGACAAACGATGAACTCTTGGTAAGCATCCCTGATATACGAATCGAATACCGAGCTGCGGTGGCAGATGCTCTTAAAGAATGGCGGGATAATCTCCGCCCGCACGGTATCGACTACCATGTTCTTGAGACTGACCAACCATTATCCAGCGCTCTGAAAACTTATCTTCGCAAACGCGAACGATTAGGGTGAACTCGGTGTCGGGAGCACGGTGATGGGATTTCTCAATCCTTTATTCTTATTTGCCGGCCTCGCAATCGGGGTTCCGATATTCCTCCATCTTTTTCACCGTCAAAAGACCCGCCGACTGAGCTTTCCAGCACTTCGCTACCTCGAGAGGACTGAGCGTGAGCACGCCAAGGAGATCCGGATTCGTCAACTACTCCTTCTCCTAATCCGTATTATGGTTTTGCTTTTTCTAGTTGGATCTGGGGCTCGTCTTTTTATTGAAGGGCGAGGCTCGTCTCATCCTCCAACAGCCGTCGTGCTCATAGTTGATAACTCCATGAGCAGTGGGCTTGTCATTGGAGAGTCCAGAGTTCTAGACGATCTAAAAGAGATCGCGCTGACTACGCTCGAAGCCTCCTCGACTGAGGATCAGTTCTGGGTTCTGAGAGCAGGAGAGCCGTGGCTACCCTCTTTCCCAGGGGGCATTAGCGAAGCCCGTGCGATCATAGAGAACACGGAAACCAGTGACGCGCGAGGTGATCTTGCTGGCTCCCTAGAGCGTGCTGCAGGAATCCTTCGCACTGCGCCTTTTGAACACCGTGAGATCCACCTGATTTCGGATCTGCAGGCTTCCGCATTTCCCACTCGGGGTGAAAGTCCAGCAGGTGATATACCGGTAGTAGTGTGGTCTTCAAGAGAAAATCTACCGCAAAATCGAGCAATCACTCGGGTCTCAGTCGGAGGTGGGCTCCCACCGTTAGAGGGAGACAAGACGGAGATAACGGTCCATGCGCTTGAGGACCCCAACGATACTACAGCTCTATCGATTCGCCTCATTGTCAACGAACAAATACGAGGGATGACTCAGGTACCCCCTGGCTCGGCTAGCGCAACCACACTGGCTGCGAATACTAATGGCTGGATTCGGGGTTATGTCGACGCAGATCCAGATGCACTTAGGACGGACGACCGGCGATACTTTGCTTACCACTCCCGTCCTGCTCCTAAAGTAGCGACCACTGGTGATATCGGATTGTTTGCAGCTGAAGCAATCTCTGTTCTTGAATCAGCCGGCCGCTTGAGATCTGTCTCCCCCAGGGAAGCAGAGGTGTTGATCACAGGGATGGGAGTGAGCTTAGATATCCTGCCATTAAGTGCGTCTGTACTTGTTACACCGCCCTCTGATCCCACTTTGCTTCCTGGCTTAAATCGTCGGCTCGCAAACGAAGGGATTCCGTGGAGATACAGTGCTCGTCCTAGAACGGGATCTGCAATATTAGGGGGCCGTGATCTACCTGACCCCTTAGAAAATGTTCGGGTTGAACACTGGTACGATCTTGAGCTGTCTGATGCTTTGGAAGCGCCATCTCGGACTTTGGCGGAAGTATCGAACGATGGCTGGGCAGTGCAAGGCACGGACACCCGCGGACGATCCTATCTTCTAGTCGCTTCTGCTCTGGATGTCTCATCTACAAGCTTACCAGTATCAACAGGGATGGTCCGGTTCATCGATTGGGTAGCGAATGAGTGGGCCGGAACTGGCATGGGCGATATCGATTATGAAGCTGGGGATGAGTTGTCAGCCCCTCGAGAGGCTACACATGTGCGCTTTCCCTATGGAGATGAGTTTGAGATCGATGGCACACGTGTGGTACGTGGGACAAGTGAGGCGGGCTTTTACGATTTCTTGAATGCTGATCTCATCCTCGACGTGGTAGCCCTGAATTCTCCGACTGCGGAGTCCAGACTTGAGAAGCTGAGTCCCGAGGCACTTTTTTCACAGATTGGTGAACATGCAAGGCCAGCAAATGACAGGACCGAATGGTCACGGGAGATTTTCGGGCAACGCCAAGGTCCAGAGTTGTGGTGGCCTTTGCTTCTGGTGACCATCATTCTTTTACTTATCGAGTCATTGGTTGCTTCTGCTGGGCAAGCTGACACAAGGGTAACCCGATCGACCAATACCTTGTCGAACCCCTCTCTTGATGCGTCGGTCTAACCCGATCCTCACAACGATCGGAGCCTGCCCCACCGTCCTTGAGTTGGCACACGGGCTCCCCTCTCCCGGCACGCAAAAACAGCTTGGGGGGATGTACGGCTCCCTCGGCCCTCTCACGTTGGCAACCCTAAATGAACGTTACCCCAAGCAGGTCTTTGTTGCATTAGTCCGAACGCCCTCTGACGCTCTTTCTGTGGAGACTGACCTCGATCTAGTAGTCACCACCCCTGATACCTGCCATTTCTATCCTCAGAAAGAAGCACTTCCATACGAGGACTCCCAACCACAATTGGAAATCGATGGCCTACGCGTAGAAGCCATCGAGGCACTTTTTTCGGGCCGCACTCAGATCTTAGTGACAACCCCCAGGGCCCTACAGGAACGTGCTGCTATTCCATCAAAATTAGCGGGCTTGCGTCGAACAATCCGAGTTGGAGAACAAGCCAACTTCTCAGCAATCCGAGATTTCTTCGAGCAGAAGGGGTTCATCCAAATGCCGCTGGTTGAGGAAGTCGGCCAATTCGCGGTTCGAGGTGGGATCTTAGACGTGTTTTCCGTTGCCGCAGGAGAACCCGTACGTATTGAGTTCTGGGGTGACGAGGTCGCTTCGATAAGAAGCTTCAATATCTCTAACCAGCGTTCAACGCACGAACTAGAAGAGACTCACGTTTTACCTGTAACCTTCCAGCGCCCCAGTGAAGACACAGATGAAAGTGTATCAAGATCTCTCCTCGAGTTATTGCCGGCAGATGCGCTAATCGCCCAGATCGGTGACTGGAGCATTCAAGATGAAGTGGCAAGAACCTGGACGAGAGTAACGACACTACATGAAGATCTAATCCAATCTGGCGAGACTCCGTCTTTACCAGAAACGCTCTTCCTGCAACCGAATGAGTTTTCACAACGGCTGGAGAAATATGCTCACCTCCATCTCAGTGTCGGAAGCAATTCCAATACAACAGTTGAGTCGAAGCCACCGCCAGAGATCGATCGCGATATGGGACGCTTGGAGGCATACCTCAGAGAGGGACAAGCCCAGGGTCATGAAACGCTCTTACTCTGTGACAATGACGGGCAACTTCAGAGACTAGAAGAAATTCTTGGGGGCGTTCGGAGAATCCCTTCTAATACAACCCTGGGTATTGGATCCCTATCCAGTGGTTTTGAGCTAACCTGTGGTGAAAGGCGACTCCGGGTCCTAAATGACCACGAAATCTTCCGGCGTACGAAACGTCTTCGAAGAAATCGCCGTTTCCGTGGCTCGGTCGCACTGGAGAGCCTGGCTCAGATCAAGCCAGGAGACTACCTGGTTCACATGGATCATGGTGTCGGCCGATTCATGGGGCTCGAACTCCTCGAAATCTCAGGACAGGAATTAGAGGCGCTAGCCATCGAGTATGCGGGAGGGGAAGTTCTTCGGCTTCCTGTCTATCGCCTTGACTCAGTTGAACGTTGGATTGGTGAGTCAGAAGACTCTAGGCCACCCTCTGTGCACCGTATCGGGGGGAAACGCTGGAAAACAGTGCGTAATAAGACAGAGCGCGCTCTTGAAGAAATGACGGTCAAGCTCCTAGAACTCTACGCAAGACGTGAATCTGCAACCGGTTTTCGCTTCTCAGAAGACACACAATGGCAGACAGAAATGGAATCCTCATTCCTCTACGAGGATACTCCAGATCAGGAAAAAGCAACAATCCATGTGAAGCGGGATATGGAGTCCCATCGCCCCATGGACCGACTTATTTGTGGAGATGTGGGATATGGTAAAACAGAGGTCGCCGTGCGTGCCGCTTTTAAGGCAGTTCAAGATGGCAAGCAAGTAGCGGTATTAGCCCCCACTACGATACTCGTTGAGCAGCATAGGCACACGTTTGCAGAACGATTAGCGGATTACCCAGTGAAGGTTGGCGCCCTCAGTCGGTTCAGGTCCTCCAAGGAGCAAAAGGAGATACTTCTAGGGCTTACAAGTGGTCAGGTTGATATCGTGGTCGGCACCCACCGCCTGTTATCTAAAGATGTTGATTTTAATGATCTTGGTCTCCTCATTATTGATGAAGAACAACGATTCGGAGTGAGTCATAAGGAGCGTTTGAAGGGATTGAGGGCCTCGATCGATATCTTATCGCTGTCTGCTACCCCAATCCCAAGAACGCTGCATTTATCACTCTCAGGTATGCGCGACCTTTCACTCATCCAGACTCCACCCCGGGATCGTATCCCGATCATGACAAGTGTAGTCGAGTGGACTGATCAACTGATCACAGAGGCACTGCACCGTGAGTTAGACCGCGGTGGGCAAGCCTTTTTCCTCCACAACAGGGTAGAAACAATCTACAAGACGGCCGAGGAACTAGAGGCCCTTATACCTGAAGCCAAAATCGGGGTAGCTCACGGCCAGATGAGTGGCCATGAACTCGATAAAGTTATGCGTTCATTTGTAGAAGGTTCGCTTGATGTACTCGTATGCTCCTCGATCATTGAGAACGGGCTAGATGTTCAAAATGCCAACACACTCATCGTTGACAGAGCTGACAGATTCGGGCTTTCCCAACTCTATCAAATCCGTGGACGGGTCGGTCGATCTGATCGCCGAGCATACTGTTACCTGCTGGTTCCTGATGACCTTAGCAGGGAAGCACGAAAGCGACTGACTGTCCTTGAGCACTATACAGAACTGGGTTCCGGATATTCTATCGCTCTGCGCGACTTAGAGTTAAGAGGTGCAGGAAATTTACTTGGAGCAGAACAGTCAGGCTTTGCCCAACAGGTTGGTCTCGATACCTACATGCGGCTACTCAAGAGGACAATTAAGCGGCTCCAGAACGGCAACGAACAGCGGGAATGGCCAGAACCTGACGTGTCACTGGAAGGACCTGCATATTTACCGGAAGGGTATATTTCTGACTCGGCACAGAAGCTTCATTTTTACCGTAGACTCTCTAGAGCAGGAGGGCAGACTGAAATCGAAGCCATTCGACTTGAATTAGCAGATCGATTCGGGTCACTGCCACCCGAAACTACACGTCTTCTAGATGCTAGCGTGTTGCGTATCTTAGGGCGCAGTATCGGGGTGGAGCGTGTTATAGTGAATAAGGATTCAGCCCGGGTGAGTTTTCGTGAAGGGATTGTTCCCAGAATGGCTGTATTGGAGGGACCCTTGAGGCAACGACAGGCAGAACTCAAGGTGCACCGGATTACACCGCTTTCACTGTTACTTTACCAAGCAGGAACAGATCCGATTCTGGAAACAGTCACGCTGGCCCTAGCAGCATTGAGTTCTGCACACTCCGCTGCTGCATGACGCTACAGACACAGGAGAACCAGTGAGGCAAGTCTTATTGATGCAGAAACAATGGACACAGAGAGTGTTCGCTCTAGTGCTCATCGTGACAACGGGATGTACCGCACCTGAGTCAGAGGAGGGTATTGTTGCGCGTGTCGGTGACTACAACCTCTCTGTCGAAGAAGTAGTGAATCTTCTGATCAATGAAGAGCGTTTGCCAGCACAGGCTTCAGTGATCCAGCAGGTTGCAGAACTCTGGATTGACTACACACTGCTGGGTGATGCGGTTGCGGAGGATACAACGCTCGCTTTCCTCGACTTCGACGAACTATTACGCCAGCAAGTAAACCAAGTAATGATACTTCAACTCCGTGACTCGGTGATCCAGGTCGATACAACGATCTCTGATCTGGAGTTGGAGGAAATCTACGCCGCCGAGGATCCAGAACTCGAGATCCGTGCCAGTCATATACTCCTTCAGTACCCGCCTCAGCCTACCCTCATTCAACAGGATTCGGTGCGAACCGAAATCATGGCTCTCCGAAATCGAATCGAATCTGGAGAGCTTTTCAGTACGTTGGCGACTCAATACAGCCAGGACCGTGGATCAGGAGCCGTCGGAGGTGATCTTGGATTCTTTGGGCGAGGGGAAATGGTCCCACCATTTGAGGAGGCCGTCCTCAACTTATCTCCGGGTGAAATGACAGGTCCGGTAGAAACTCAATTCGGCGTCCACCTAATACGGCTTGAACAGTTGAGGACCCAGGATTTTGAGGAGGTTGTGGCAGATCTCCGGAATCGTATTCAGACCCAGAGATTCTTGCGGGCTGAATCGACCTTTGTGGCAAGTATTCAACAAGGTTCGGAGCCCCAGCCGACTGAAGACGCCTATGTTATGGTGCGAGAGATCGCCAACAACCCGGCGAACAGGCTCTCAGGGCGAGCTGGACGACGCCCCGTATTCGAGTACTCGGGTGGTGAGCTCACAGTCGCGGAAGTTCAGCTCGTTCTCCAGGCACAGAGTCCAGAGTTCCAAGAACAAGTAGTCTCCGGGACCGATGAGGAGCTCAATCAATTCCTGCTTAGCCTTGTGCAACGTGAACTTCTTGTGGCTGAGGCCAGTGCATCCGGATTGGAACCTGAGCGGGAAGTTCTGGACTCCATGGCTATCGGGGCTCGTAACCAAGTCCGCACTGCAGCTCGGGCTCTTCGCTTGATCGAACTCGATAGAGCACCTGGAGAACCTACTGAACAGGCTCTCTCACGTGCTGTATTAGAGGCGATAGCCAATGTCTTAACTGGGGCCACAGAGGTTATTGACCTCGGGGCAATCGGCTTTCAATTAGAGCAACGCACATCCCCCTATATATCAGACCGAGGGGTCGGTCAGGCTATTCTTCGTCTCGGACAACTTCGTGCGAATCGGAGCGCATCTATCGTGGAAGAAGGAACAGAAGTACCGGATCTTGTTTTGGATACATTGAACTAATGAAGAAAAGAGGCCGGATGTCCGGACCTTCAGACAGTGTGACGGGTTACGACGAATTATGTTTCGAAGACTAATAGCTTTATCGATCGGGCTAATGATTAGCCCTGCACTCATGACGGCTCAAGTCCTGGATGAAGAGGATGTGGTCGACCGAGTCATGGCGATCGTTGGGGACTCCATCATACTACAAACTGAGGTCCAGGAAGAACTCCAAAGGATGGCGATGTCTGGAGGAGTCACGTTACCTGACCCGGGCCCGGAACTCGAGCAGATGATGAGCCAGATACTCGACCAGATAGTAAATAGAACTCTGGTATTACAAGAAGCAGCGCGCGATACCCTGATTCGGATCGACGAATCAGAGATCGAGGATAGAGTTACTTCTAGAATCAATGAAGTTACCCAGCAATTTGGAGGGCAGTCAGGGCTACAACAGGCACTTGAAACAGACGGGCTTAACCTCGCTGAATACCGTGACTTGCTCAGAACGCAAATCCGGCAAGAGCAAACCCAGCAACTCTTTCTCCAACGGAGCCTTCAGAACG
>CAWVZF010000020.1:0-28803 GCA_963934665.1 uncultured bacterium
TCGACGTCCGGCACCGTGAACTCCAGCGAGTCCTCGAGGGCAGAGCCCGCACCGACCAGGGGGAGCATGTCGAAGTAGTCATCGTAGAAGTAGATGTTCAGATCTGCGGCCAACTGACGGGATCGAACGACGACACGCGCCTGTACTCCTGGAACGGCTGAGTACCGGTAGTCATCATAGGCCCGACCGTTCTGGGTCCGATCGCCCGGCCCTAGGGTGCCCAAAAGGGTCTGACCCGGCACGATGGGCTCCTGGGCCATGCCCACAGCAGGCGTCATGAGCATGAGGATGGCTAAGGTCCGTACCATTCAGCCTCCAGCGAAGGTCGTGAGATAAGAAGCGCTGTCACCCAGCAGTCCAATTGATTCAAAACCCGGGGCCGGGCGCAAGCGGAGCGCCGGAGTCTGTTCGACCGATTCTGCGCTCGTGGGCGCCAGCCAGCGAATGATATGGACATTGTCTCCTGCCGCATTCGTCTGAGTGATCCGAACTGTCTGAGCTGCCACCGGGGCAGTTACAAAAATTGCCAATAGCAATAACGGGAGTATCCCGGAAGATCCGATGCACATCATATAACCTGCGCTGCAGAATACCCGACTAGGGTAAACTCCTAGGCACTGAGAACAACAAGGATGAGTAGACGCATGCACCCATTGCCTGCGGTGTTCTGGTGATGCACCCTCTTGGATCTGAAGCCTTTCAGGAACAAAGAGGACCCATGTATTGCACTGTACATAGCACGGCGGTTGCTTTTGCCACCTCGGTCGCAGTTGTCGCCTTGTTTGGGTGTGCACCATCGGAAGGGGGTACATCAGGCTCTGACCGAGAGGTGCCGTTCGATGTGCTGATTTCAGGTGCACGTGTCATAGATGGAACCGGTAATCCTTGGTTTCGAGCTGACGTAGGTATTCGTGGTGATGTGATTGCAGAAATCGGCTTACTAAGCAATAGGGATGCTACTCGTACGATCGAAGCCAGGGATCGCATAGTAAGCCCTGGCTTCATCGACATGATGGGTCAGTCCAGCCTCGTGCTGATCACGGATCCACCAAGTGCGGAGAGCAAACTACGCCAAGGAATCACGACGTACTTATCCGGTGAAGGAGGGTCTCCTGCACCCCAGAGTGCCGAGACACAGAGTTCACCCCTGATCATCGAAGGTGATACGGTCCGCTGGAGCACGTATGCAGAGTATTTCGCAATCATGGAACGGTTCGGGATTCCTATAAATGTGGTCCACGATGTTGGTCTAACCCAGGTCAGGCGTGTGGTACTCGGGGAGGGAGACATTCAGCCGACAGCTGCTCAGCTCGAGGAGATGAAGGCGTTGGTCCGTCAGGCAATGGAAGATGGTGCCGTCGGAACCTCTACGTCGTTGATATATCCTCCCGCCGTGTATGCTCAGACGGAAGAACTCATTGAACTCACCAGAGTCGCTGGAGAGTACGGTGGCGTGTACTTCACGCACATGAGAAACGAAAGCCATGCGGTCTTGGAAGCAATTCGAGAGGCGATCGCAATCGGTGAAGGTGCTGGGGTTCCCGTACATATTTACCATTTAAAGGCCGCCGGTCAGGATAATTGGCCTCTTATGAGTGATGCCCTGGCTTTGATTGACTCTGCACGTGCAGAAGGTATGGACGTCACGGCTGATATATACCCGTACATCCGTAATGGCATTGGTCTCGGCTCATTCCTGCACCCTCGGCACTATGCGGAGGGTACTGATGTATTCCTGGCCACTCTCTCTGATACTGAGGTACGCAGCCGATTGAAGGAGGAGGTTGAGGGCACTTCAGATTGGGAGAACTGGTATCGCCACGTTGGTATGGACTGGAATAACGTTTTGATTGTTTCAGCCCCGGATCCGAGCGTGATCAATCTTTCGGTCGCTGGTGCAGCAGAGGTATTAGGTACTGATGTTTGGAGCGCTTTTTTCAACCTCGTGCAGAATGGAGGTGTTAGTGTGAATCCGAAGAGCATGAACGAAGAGCAGAAGTGGCAAGCACTTCGCGCAGACTTTGTCATGATCGACACTGATGCTTCGCCAGTGAATCCAGAAACAACTGCGAGTTCCCATCCGAGGGCTTTTGGAGCCTTTCCTCGAGTGATCGCTAAATATGTTCGTGAAGATGGTGTTCTAACGCTTGAGGATGCAGTGCGTCGAATGAGTTCTTTGGCCGCGCACCGGCTTGGGCTCTACAGTCGTGGAGTTGTGGCTCCTGGTATGATTGCGGATCTAGTGGTGTTTGATGAAGAAGAGCTGAGAGATGATGCAGATTTCGGAGCTGACGCAATGCAATACGCCCTGGGCGTCGATTATCTGTTTGTTAATGGTACGCTAGTCATCGATGATGGTCAGATGATGGACACACGACCAGGTAGATTGCTGAAACGTTCAGGAAGTGATTAGGGGAGAGAGAATAGGCAGAGCCCTCAGCCCGTAGAGGGCTGAGGGCTCTGTTTCTCCACTAAAGAGGCAGTGCTCTTCTATTACTCCGGATATTGTGACTCAGCCACCCGGATGTAGGTGGAAGCTCACACGCGTATTCTCCCACTCCAACACGATATTTCCCATCGCGTTGTCATCATCCGGTTCATAGCGGAATCTCATGGTCTCAACCATTTCATCCATTGCCTCAGGCGTAACCGTGAAACTGCCAATTTCAGTTTCTCGGACCTCAGGTCTGATCGGGATGCCCCAGCGCTCATAGCTCGGGTTCACGAAGAATGTCCACTCTTCTGCACCTGGCTCGGCGTAAATTGAGTACGCGCCAGCTTCAAGTGCGACGCCTCCAATGGAAGCAGGTCCGGTGAGGTGTAGTGCAGTCGCTTCGTCTGCACCGACTCGCCAAGCTGATCCAAATGGGACTAGCTCACCCATGATCTCGCGGCCTCTTGCTGACGGCGCCCCATAACAGAGTACCCCTTGGCCATTCTCGAAGGTAACAGGAGTTATGGATCGGGGGCTGACACGGCCTCGGGCATCTTCTTGAGAAGTTTCCGGCCTGAGCCAGCACTCGTCCATAGTCAAATCGGCGACTTGCATTTCTTCTGGAGCATCCTGGGTTTCAGCATTCCCACTGCAAGCGAGTAGGCCTACCGAGACTCCAATCAGGAGTGAGCCGGCGAATCGCTGGTGACGCATAATGTTATTCCTCGTTTGTAGATCAGATGTGAGAATCTGGCCGGAACGGTCTGATTCCACTTTTCAATCCTCAATAAACTGAATGCTAAAACTCGTTGTTTACTCGCTAATCGCGCAATATTTATGTTTCAGTGCCAATTGTTTGTGGTCCTCAGGCTACAGATCTCAGCGCGTCCACCAAACGGTCGATTTCGGCTCTAGTATTATAGAAATGTGTTGAGACCCGGATCGCGTTGTGGCCGTCACGTTGATGCTCATCGATGTGTACTCGGCCCCGTTGTTCCATCATGGGAACTGCCGCAATCGCATCGAGCCCTGAAAATTCAAAGATTGTCGACCCGGGGCATGATACTTCATGAGGACCGCTTAGAATTGTTACCGGTGCTAACTCAGAAAGTTGGTTCTTCAGGTAGTTTGATAAGTAGCGACATCGCCCATCTATACGTTCCAGGCCGATAGCGTTGACGAAGTCTAGCATGGTCATGAGCGCTGCTCTCAAAGGAAAGTCAGCTGTCCCAGGCGGGTCGAATGCTGGGGCATCCGGAGTAGCGTCGGGTGCAAAGGCTGTCTTGATTCTATTACGGGCGCTTTCTCGTATATAGAGGAAACCGGTGCCTGCTGGTCCGAGTAGCCATTTGTGGAGGCTTGCGGAGTACGCATCACAGTCAAGATCGACAAGATCAATAGGAAATTGCCCAACGGCCTGAGCACCGTCGACGAGGCATGCGAGTCCTCGTTCATGGGCCATGAACGCCAGTTTCTTGACCGGATAGAGGTGCCCGCCCCGTGTTACATGGCAAAACGAGATCGCTTTTGTGCGGTCAGTGATTGCCGACTCCATAAGGCCCACCACTTCCATATCAGTTGTGAAGGGACTGGGGATAAAGACTTCTGTGATACGGATGCCTTCACGGGCTTCTCTTAACATCCAGGGACGTATTCCGGCTGGATGTTCTTGGGTTGTGACCAGGACTTCGTCTCCGGGTGCTAAATCAAGCCCGACACTCTGTAGGTGCAGTGCCTCGGTGGCATTTCTGGTCAGAGAGATTTCTCCGGATGTTACCCCGAACAGTGTCGCTAACCCGGGAAGAACCTTTTCGGTGATTACAGTCTGAAGAGCGTGCTTTCCGTGTAGTGGCTCTCTAGAGATTGCTTCGTATCCAGCATGCACGGACGCAACGATTTGAGAGGGAGGCATGCCGAGGCTTGCATTGTTCATGTACGCAATTTCAGGATCTAAAAGGAACTGCCCCCGGATGTCTGCCCAAGCCTCATCTTCGACACCTGTAGGAGGAGTTAGTCTTACTTGGCTAGTTCCTTGCTTTATGCCGTCTTCGGCTCCTGTCTCGCACCCGTACAGCATACCTGTTGCTAGTGTGGCGCTGGTCTTCAGGAATCCACGACGTGAAAACGATGTAATTGCTTCTGCATCTAGAAGGTTTCTAGCCGATTTATCTATTTCGTTCATGGGTCGGATCCTCGTTCTCTGTTACCGCAACCGGCACAACTCATCACAGATGTACACAGCAATTTCTCTCAGAATAGAAAAGTACGATCTCGGAGATGGCGCAGAGGTCTAAGCAAAGCGGCCCCACCCTCAATGGGTGGGGCCAGCTAGTAATCAAAATTGAAGCGGCGTCCTATGCCGCTCGGGAGCGGTTACTGTCCAGACCGTCGTCTATCGGCAGGCCATGGAGCACCCATGTCCATACCCTTGGTCGTAACCTCACCCATGCCTGTGTATTCGAACTTTTGAATTCGCTTACCCTCGTAGGTCTCAGTCGTATAAATGTTACCCTGGGAGTCGACTGCTATTGAGTGTACCGCAAACCAAGTTCCTGGTTGGCGACCACCGTCACCGAAGCTATACACAACTTCGAGCGTTTCGCGGTCCATGACGTAGACCTTCATGTTTTGGCCATCGGCCACGTACATCCAGGTCTGCTCGTCGTCAGGTGAAAAGTCGATGTCCCAAGTGGCACCTTGAGACAGGGTATGTGGGGCGATAACAACTTCATTAACAAAGGTTCCGTCCCTCTGGAATACAGAAATACGGTTGGACGGACGGTCACACACGTAGAGAAGCCCATCATTGGACAGCTCTGCACAATGGACCGGGGTACGGAACTGCTGTGGTGGGGTCTCTCCCGGCCTGTAACCCGGAGTACGGTCGTCCGAAGGCTCGTTACCATATGCGCCCCAGAAGCGCTTCATTTCCCCAGTGTTTCCATCGATGACTGCTACACGACGATTGAGGTAGCCGTCTGCGACATAAATCTCATTTTCTGCGGGATCGGCGAAGACTTTAGCGACTCGTCCGAAGTTGTCTGGGCTCAGGCTACTATTCTGGGCACCGGATTCTCCGAATTGGTTAAGGAAGTCACCGTTCCGGGAAAACTTCAGAATCTGGCGATCCGGTCCACCGTTACCACCGATCCATACATTATCCATGTGGTCAACGGTGATTCCGTGATTCGACACGGGCCATACATACTCACCTGTGTCCGTAGGTCCGCCCCAAGAATCCAGGAGGTCCCCGTCCGAGTTAAAATGGAGGACCGGTGGAGCGGGGCTACAGCATTCGCTCAAAGGAGGGTCTTGAGCTGATCCGAGCTCTGTGCGCCCAGCGAACTGGTCCGGTGTATTTCGGTGTACCAGCCAGACGTCGTCCCTCGAGTCAACATCGACGCCGATTGTGGCGCCCTGGATCCAGTGGTTCGGAAGCGGTTTTGGCCAAAATGGATTGACTTGGAACATCGGCGCCATCAGTGCTCCGTCCTGACTTGCAGCCATGTCATCCATCGCATTGGCTGAGCATGCTATGACGGTAATGGTCGCCACCAAACCGATTCCAAAGGTCAGGTTACGCTTGTGCATAGTCCTTCTCCCTGATCGTGTGGTCCAAGGCCTTATTCAGCCCGGACGAATAGGCTACGTGCTGGAAGCGATTCGGGCAATTGTTTTCAGACACGGTAAAGAGGGCCAGGACTTACAGATTAAGGGGTCATATTCCTTGTAACGTTGGTCGGGATTCCCCTAGTTTCTCATAATGTTCATAGGTTACCGTCGCTCAGCGGCGCTTCTAGTCGGGCTCACCCTCCTCTTGCCCACGTGGTCTGGAGAGGCACATGAGATACCGGCTGATGTGACTGTTCAGGTATTTGTGAAGCCTGATGCCGAGATACTACGGATGATTGTGCGAGTCCCGCTGATCTCGATGCGAGATTACGATTTCCCGGTGCGCGAACCGGGATATCTAATTGTCTCAGAGGCCGAACCGCTTATCCAGGAAGCGGCAGTAGAGTGGATCGCTAATTACGTCCAAATGTACGAGGGCAATGAACTTCTTGCCCGTCCTGTATTAGCAGCAGCCAGGATTGCGATACCGGGTGATCGTGCGTTTAGGAGCTACGATGGTGCTATAGAAAATGCATTGTCAGCACCTTTACCGGACGACATTGACTTACCACCCCAGCAGGCGATGCTCGATGTGGTATTGGAGTGGACAATCACGTCAGAGGAATCTGATTTCTCAATCGACCCTCTGTTCGCGCAACTCGGTATTCGCACAGTCACTGTCCTCCGTTTCTTGCCCGCAGGAGGTACAGAACGAGCTTTCCAGTACTCGGGTAACCCTGGCCTGGTGCGCCTCGATCCTCGTTGGCATCAAGCTGCTTGGCGTTTCGTAGTGCTTGGCTTTGATCACATCCTTGATGGGATAGATCATCTCCTATTTCTCTTTTGTCTTGTTGTGCCATTTCGGAGCTTCTGGGCGCTCGTACCGATTATCACGTCATTTACGGCGGGGCACTCGATAACGTTGATTGCAGCTGCGCTCGGGCTTACACCCCAGGCTCTCTGGTTCCCCCCACTGATCGAGACGTTGATTGCTCTTTCGATAGTCTATATGGCATTCGAGAATATCTTGGGAGCAAAACTCAAGAACCGTTGGATGATCGCCTTTTCCTTCGGCCTTGTGCACGGTTTTGGTTTTTCTTTTGCACTCTCCGAAGTACTCCAATTTGGTGGATCTCACCTACTGACCTCTCTCGTATCATTCAACGTAGGTGTCGAATTCGGACAACTGTTCGTTCTCGCGCTTACCGTGCCGTTGCTCGAATTCCTGTTCCGCAAAGTCCTTCCGGAGGTTGGCGGGATCGTTGTATTGTCTGCGCTTCTTGCTCATACGGGTTGGCATTGGATGACTGAAAGAGGAGGTCAGCTGATCCAGTATGACTTTAGAGTACCGATCGTGGGTGCTGGCTTCACAGCTACTGCTTTACGGTGGTTAATGCTTGTATTGATAATCTTCGGAACGGGCTGGTTGCTCAAGCTGGGATTTGAACGGCTTACAGCAGATACTGCAGGACAAGAAGAGAACTGAGGCTTGGGCGTTCTTTGCTCAGGATTGCGCCTGTGACCCACAAACAGGAGAAGATATGGCGGTGACAGAAAAGGATATTCGGGACGCACTCAAGACTGTCAAAGATCCTGAGTTGGGACTCGATCTTGTGGTTCTGGGCCTAATTTACGACATCGAGGTCGAGGACTCTGACGCAAAGGTAACGATCTCGCTTACGTCACCGTTTTGCCCGGTTGCTGGTCAGATTGTTGACGAAGCGAAGGCTGCGGTAGAAGGGGTGGATGGCGTTGAATCGGCTGAAGTGGAGTTGACGTTTGAGCCTCCATGGACTCCGGAGCGGATCAACCCATTAATCCGGTCATCTCTCGGGTTGTAGGGAGAGCGATTGGGTGGTGGTTGGGCCTTGCTTTAGGGAGTACACTTATTACACTATTTCGTTGATCGGTGTAAAAGTGTCATAAAGGCAGGGTTCAATGTTGTTGTCCAACGAGGATGAATTCAAACAAAAGATCCAAGACGGCTACATTGTCGAGTCCCGAGAGGAGATGACTGAGGGATATCGCAAGGCCCTGATTGTGCAGTTGACGGTGCAAGCGGACACAGAGCTCATGAGTGCCCCGGCCTACTGGATGGCAGCCCGACATGCACCGTCAACCAATACCCAGGTGAGCGCACACGCGATTATCCAAGACGAACTCGCTCACGCGAATATCGCTTATCGTCTTCTTGAAGACATTGGCGAATCGAAGGAACAACTGGTGTACGGCCGGCAGCCCCATGAGTTCAAGCATCCCTATGGCTTTGATCAGCCACTAGACAACTGGGCAGACTTAGTAGTAGCGAACGGTTTCTTCGACCGTGCGGGCATAACCTTGCTGTCGGATGTCTATCAGAACACATCCTATGGTCCACTCAAGAGGGCACTTGTGAAGGTGGATATGGAGGAAACGTTTCATCTGCGACACGGGGAGGTTTGGATGCGACGGTTGGCCAAGGCAGGAGGCGAGGCTAAGGAGATCGTGCAGTGCTCGGTGGATTGGATGTTCCCGATGACGATCGAGTGGTTTGGACTACCAGATGACCTAAAACGCCACTCAGGCCAATTGGACTACAAACTGAAGGGTCTTTCGAATGATGAACTGAGACAGGTTTGGATGTCTTCTACAGTCCCGCTTTGTGAGGAACTTGGACTTAACGTGCCCGCACATTACGACAGCACGACCGACGAGTATGTCCTCGATTACCCCTTTCCGTGTGAATATGATGTCGCTGATAAACGCTGGGTATTTGAGGATGGTGAGACTACCTGGGACGCGGTATTCAAACGGTGGAAGAGCCGCGGCCCGATGAACGAAATCTATGTGGAGTCAATTCAGCGTTCGCGAAGAGATGTGGGAGGATGGCTGGCAGGGAAGAGTCAGGCCTAGTAAAGGGATAACGATGCCAACTGTACTGACCACGGACCGCGGCCTCGATGTAGGGCTTCCGGGTCGAATTTCTACTCATAAGAGTGGAGGGCGTGATCTATGGACAGGCCCCCTGAAGGAGATGCCCACCGACCGTATGGAAGCCACATGGGCTGCACTTGATGAGGTTCTAGACCCCGAGTTGCCTATATCACTGGTGGAACTCGGCCTCATCTATGATGTCGAGTTGATTGATGAGATTGTGAGAGTACAGGTAACATTTACGTCTACGGCGTGTCCGTGCATCGAATTCATTCGGGAAGACTTGATAGATCGACTTGAGATCGAACCATGGATCAAGAAAGTCGAGATCGTCGAAGTTTGGGATCCTCCATGGACTACAGAGAGGGTCACGTCCGCGGGAAGAGCGAAGCTTGGTCAGTTAGGTGTGGGGGTTTAGCCGGTATGATTGAAAGAGTATACGATGTATTTGCTCGAAAACATCGCGGTGACCAACTAGCACATATCGGTTATGTGGATGCATTGGACGACGAAATGGCACGTGTTTATGCGTGGAAGACATATGACGAGGAGAATTGGTTCGAAATGTGCGTCATTCGACGCAGCAACATCATTCCAGTAAACCGTCAGGACAGTCCCTTTTCTGGATCAAAAGGGGAAGGTGGATGAAAGAGCTACTAGAGATCCGGGACCTTGATGGGACAGGGGTCAGTTCTCTTCGTCGTCTAATCCTGACGCTTGCAGATAGTAAGCGGATGATGGGTATCCGTTACTCCGATTGGTTGCTGGGAGCTCCTTCAATAGAAGCTGGAATCGCTATTTCTTCGATGGCTCAAGATGAGTGGGGTCACGCCCGCCTTCTATATGCCATGCTCAAGGACGTGGGCCTTGAGCCACTCAAAATCGAACATGAAAGGTCAGCTGAAGAGTACACGTCGGTAGGTGCATTAGACGGCGTCTTTGAGGATTGGGCAGGCATTGTTGCGGCTATGACGGTAGTAGATGAAGCGATCTCCGTAGCGCTACTTGGGTTCAGTCGTGGGAGCTACGAAGCCGCACGAACTAGGGTTCCCAAGATGTTGGCTGAGGAAGAGTTTCACGCTAGCCTAGCGAAGGCTTGGTATAGACGTATCGCAGGGTCAAGCAGCGAGGCCAGAAGCCTACTGCGTGACTCGACAAAAGAATTGTTGCCGCCGGTTTTGGCGTGGCTTGGTGCAGATGATGAAGCTGCCAAGGCTATGGTAACGGCAGGTGTGACTGAGTCCAGCCAGTCTATGACTGAGGTTTATCGGGCGCGATTGCGTGATCTAACTGCTTTAGTAGAGGTCAATATTGACCAGGCGCAGCCGGATAGTGGTTGGGACGAGGATCGGGCGCGTGGACCTGGTTGCCCAGATGAAGATGCTGTCGAACGTGTAAGAGGTGATCGCAACCGGGCACTGTTGGTCGAGTGAAGGATAAGGACATGACCTGCAGGGACGGGGCAGCTAGGGACACTGATAATAAATCGTCCTTTAACCCTGATGCTCGGAGAAGCGAAGCTCCTTCACTGCTTCCTGTGAGTCCGAGTTGTCCTTTTTGCCTAGGAAGTAAGACGGAGATCATGAATGCCTTCGGGGGCAATGCCTCAGTTAGTAGCTACTGGTGTCGCGACTGTCGCAGCCCATTCGAGGTCATGAAGTGGACGAGCTAAGCTGATAAGGTTCTTGGGGTTGCCGATGCTAGGAATCGATCAACTCAATCCCGTCGAGGAAGTCCTTCAGCGGATTCACAATAGCGATGGCGTGCCCACTGAGTGCTGCTGACAGAGAATCTTTTGTTTCTCTTCCAATGAGGCGCCTTGAGGCCACCTGCCCGAGTCGATGATCTGACTCAGTAGCAGCCTGATGGTATTCTGCATACCGGTTGATCACGCGCCGCTCGAACGTGGGAAGTTGGGACTCTGGTGTCCCATGCTCCATCATGTCCTCGAAGACTGCTTGGTGGAGGGCGTCTAGGCCTGCCCGGATCGTTTCGTCTGGCACTTGACCCAAGAATGCCATCTGAACCCCCCGCGTATATGCCCACATGAAGAAGATGAGCACCTCTTCACTCACACGACTAGAACACTTTTCGTCTTCAGAGAAAACATTAATCTGAGGCAGGAGGAACTCCGTGTCTTCTATGGTGAAGAAGTCGGAGAAGCTCTCCCAGACGAGCTGGGCAAGACCGTCGCCTAACTCGTTGGCTGTCATAGTTTGAGGCGTAGAGAAGTCCTGTGCCTCATCGATAAACGTGCTTAGCACGCTAGCTCCTAGTTATTCTGATTTTGAGGTGCACTCAATTCGGGCCTCAAACCCTTGAGTGTCAAGGCTTTTAATTAAGCGGATTAAAACGAAAGATGATGATACTACCAGTCTTAGGGCTTACAGGCCCTCAGCGATCTACCGTGCTGCGGGCCATGGTCATTGTACTAACGGTGTCGACCGGCTGCGCCACTGGAACCCCGGAAGTCCCAGTACCGAGGCCTATCATTATCCACTCTGGAGCTCGGTTGCGCGTTGAACAGGAGAGGATAGAAGAAATCCATGAATGGGTTATGCGTGAGGAGAGCAACATTGTAGAGGATCCCACGTTCATGGTTGAAAGCCGGGCAACACCAGAGGAAGTATACGTGTGGGAGCGTCTTGAGATTGAAGGGGATACTGTGCGGACACCTGTCTATGGAGGAGCAGCTGACGCTCTGCTCGTGCATCAGATCTACGCGCACCTTCATCTAATGGTCGCGATGGGCCGACAAGAGGAATGGCTTCCGGAAGCTCCTGCGGCTGTAGAATACGATCTAGAGCGCGCTATTCTATCGCGAGCAGCTGATGCGTGGCTCCTTGGGCGCACGGCTTTCGATACGTCTCCCTACGGCCCTCTCGACGAGTTGGTATACGCGAAGGAAGCCGGGTACTTAGATGCATTCATCTTCACGGCTAGGCCGGCAGAGTTTGCTACGGCGCGTACCCAATGGGCCCGGGAAAACCCTGGTGAGAATGAGGATTATCGGGATTGGTTCTTGAATACTTTTAACCGTGAGCCACCGGGACTCCGGACGAGATAAGATTCTGAGCGATGCTAAGTCGGAACAACTTCCCAACGAAGCCCGACTGGTCCGCCGTCATCTAGTTCTTCGATGTGGAGGTCTACCCTACCTGTTCGTGATAGCCGATCATTGCTTGGCTTACCTCCAAAGACTGCGAAGCCGATCGCTCGTATGCGACAAACTTGACCCTGGGGTCCCGTGGCCAGCATTTCCTGCTTCCGAAGTGACTTAATCGAGGGAGTTTCACCCGACTGTAGCTTTAATCGTAGAATACGACCCGAATGTGGTGCGTCCATCG
Organism: uncultured bacterium; assembly: GCA_963934665.1. GTDB lineage: Bacteria > Gemmatimonadota > Gemmatimonadetes > Longimicrobiales > Gaopeijiaceae > UBA1142. The sequence goes on from CAWVZF010000020.1 coordinate 12,307, forward strand.
CATCCAACACTCGGAATACGAGACCGTCGCCGGTAGTGGCTTCTAGGGTCCTACTAGTTTCTCCAGTCATGGAAGGAAGGTTATCCGTATGACCTCGCGGGCGGAAGATGGTAGTAGAAGTGAATTGGAAATGAGTCCGGAGCAGATGATGGCGTCTGCTCTAAGGGCTGCTGAATTGGTAATCGAACGTATCCAAAATCTACCTGAAGAACCTGCATGGCGTGGTGGATCTAGGTCTGAACTTGAAGCGGTTATGCGCGAGGAACCTCCGGAGGAAGGTCGGCCGTCACATGAAGTTATCGAACGTGCGGCCCATGAGATTCTTCCGATCGCAGGGCGAGTAGACCACCCGCGCTTTTTCGCTTTTGTGCCTTCTTCTCCAACCTGGCCAGGAGTGTTGGCTGACTTCATGGCTGCTGGGCATAACGTTTTTCAAGGAACGTGGTTGGGAGCGAGTGGACCAAGTATGCTCGAAGTCGTAGTGATGGATTGGTTCCGAAGTTGGATAGGATATCCAGAAACTGCTGGAGGTCTTTTCACGAGTGGAGGTTCGGCTGCAAGTCTTGATGGCTTCGTGGCAGCACGTGAAGCTGCTGGAGCGCCGATACAGCCATCTGTGTATATGAGTGACCAAAGTCACACGGCGTTGATCCGCGCAGCGACGATCGTCGGTGTACGTCCGGAGTCTGTTAGGATGGTCCCAACGGATGAACATTTTCGCCTCGATATGAATGAGCTTCGTAGGATGATCATAGAGGATCGAAAATCCGGTCTCATACCAATTGCCATTTGCGGAAATGCTGGGGCAACGAACACTGGAGCCATCGATCCTCTGGACGAGATCGCGGACTATTGTGAGTCAGAGGAAATATGGTTTCATGTCGATGCTGCATACGGAGGGTTTGCGATACTGACAGACCGCGGTGCAGAGCTTCTCAAGGGCCTGGAGCGCGCAGACTCAATCGCGATGGACGCGCACAAGTGGTTATTTCAACCCTTCGAATGCGGGTGTTTAATGGTAAAAGATATTCGAAAATTGGAGGGAGCTTTCTCGGTCCAGCCCGAATACCTTCAAGACACTCAGTGGGGGAGAGATCACCCAAATTTTGGCGACCGGGGCCTGCAACTGAGTCGCTCATTCCGTGCTTTAAAGGTGTGGATGTCGGTGCAGACCTTTGGCATGGCTGCGTTTAGGCGCTCTATCGGGCAAGGCATTGAGCTTGCTGAGCAAGCTGAAGCTTACATCCGCGAATCTGATGTCTTACAGATTGCGAATCCAGCTTCCCTGGGTGTTGTCTGCTTCCGAGTTAATCCCCGAACTGCAGAGCTCAGTAATGAAGAGTTGGAAGAGATCAACGAGTCTGTGCAGGCTCGAGTGATTGAGGAGGCAGTAGCGATGATGTCCTCGACTCGACTTCGCGGATTGTATTCCTTGAGACTTTGTATTCTGAATCATACAACGACTTGGGAGGACGTTCGGTTTACCTTGGCGGCTATTGAGGATTTCGGACGAGAAGCTATCAGCTCTTGAGGTCCTCACAGGACGGTCCGGTACTTTCAAGTAGCTTGATATTAGGTGGAGTGCTGTTGGCCTTGAGTATGCAGTTGTCTCTCTATCTTCTCACTGAGATCCAATTAGCAGACTCAATTATGCTGGCCTTGTTACTGGTGGGCCTTCCAGTTTTGGCGATCGCACAGATCCCACTTATGAATGAAGTGCTGCTAGAGCGATTGCCGGCATACTGGAGTTCCATTGGAACACTGTGCGCCTTAGCTGTGGTCACTTGTCTTGTGGGAATGCGCAGCGAGGGTCCTGTGGCAATCGGTTTGCAATGGATTTCGCTCGGCAACCTAGTGGCCTGGGGACTTGCACTTACGATAGCTGGTTTGGCGGTGAGCTTTGCCTTCCGCGGGGTTGGAGCTTCTCTCAAGCTCAAGGAGAGTAGGGTGCTTCGGGCGTTGTTGCCCGAAACAGCTAAGGAGCGAGGAATTTTTGCTCTCTTATCAGTTGCCGCCGGATTTGGAGAAGAAGTCGCATACCGAGGCTATGCCATTCCCGTGTTAACACCGATTACAGGGGTAGGTGGTGCGGTCTTAATCACCTCACTCGTTTTTGGCGGGATGCATGTGTATCAAGGCGTGTTCGGCATAATCCGGACAGTGACTATGGGTGTAATACTGGCTGGAGGGTTCCTCATATCTGGGAGCTTACTCCCCTGCATTCTTGCACACACGCTAATTGATATCATCGCCGGTATCTTTATTGGTAAACATCTGATGTTACCTGAAGAGTCTATTAGTGTAGAAGACGTTGTTTGACCTGAACCCTAACCTTACGAGCTCTCTATCATGGATGTCGATCTTGCGCTATTGGCGGATGCAGCCACAATCGATGGTGCCGGAAAACTGAATATTCTTGGCATCTTTGACCGACTCCACACACCTAATTTTCCCGCTCGGCACCCGAAGATGGCTCTGGTTCTCCGTTTTTCAGCTCCACTCACTGAGACAGGGCGTCACGAGATCGAGATTACACTCAAGGATCCGGCGGGTAGCGAATTGATGCGACTTGATGGAGAGATGCACCTGGGCCCTGGTCCGGGAGTGACACTCGGTAGTATCCGAGTGCCCCATGTCTTGAATATGGATGGTTTGGTGTTCCCAAATCCGGGCACCTACACGTTCGATGTCCGGGTCGATGGATCACATCACGTCTCGTTGCCTCTAGCAGTTCACGGCCCCGAAAAGACCGTGGAAGCCTGACTAGAACACAGCGAGAGGTCTTGTATCTGGGAGTTTCCCTAATATCAGGGAGCCTTGAAGGTGTGAGCCAGGCCCAGCCGGATGGTTCACCGAGATTCTCACTTGCTTACTTCTGATGGATCTATGAGGGGAGACTTTTTTGACTGGTTTATCCAATTCGGCTTGCCACCCTCTCTGGGAGGTGAGAAGCTTCAGCCCGCGGAGCGGCGCTAACGTCGTTTGCCGCAGTTTCTGACAGAATTGCAGGGAGAATGAATGGCCACCGCGTCCAAGCGAGAACGAATTCTGCCGCGACTCCTTGAGGAGGAAATGCGCGAGTCGTTTCTCGATTATTCGATGAGCGTAATTGTGCAGCGCGCACTGCCTGATGTGCGGGATGGGCTCAAACCAGTTCATCGCCGGATCCTTTATGCGATGCATGAGTTGAGCCTTAACCCTGACCGGCCTTATAAGAAAAGTGCGACAGTTGTCGGTAATGTCCTGGGTAAGTATCACCCCCACGGTGATTCCGCCGTCTATGATGCACTCGTGCGGATGGTCCAGGACTTTGCCATGAGGATGCCCCTAGTCGATGGCCAAGGGAACTTTGGTTCGATCGACGGCGATCCAGCTGCTGCGTACCGCTACACTGAAGCTCGATTGGAATCTCTGGCTGTCGAGTTATTGGATGATATCCGTAAGGATACTGTTGATTTCCAACCAAATTTTGATAACCAGCTGGAAGAACCCATAGTCCTGCCTGCTAGGTATCCGAATCTCTTAGTCAATGGATCTTCGGGTATCGCAGTGGGGATGAGTACTAATGTGCCTCCTCATAATCTGGCTGAGGTTGCTGCTGGCATTCGGCAACTAGTGGTTGATCCTGACTGCAGCGTGGACGACCTCATGCGCCATATCCCCGGACCTGATTTCCCTACAGGAGGCTTCATCGTCAGTCGTGAGGGGATCAAGGACATGTACCACAAGGGTCGGGGCCGCGTCTTGATGCGTGCCCGCGTGGTCAAGGAAGGGCTACGGGGGGGCAGGGAACAGTTAGTAGTAACAGAGCTCCCTTACGCGGTTTCTAAGACGAAGGTGATCGAACAAATCGCGAAGATGGCCAAGGCAGGTCGGGCACCCGACATCTCTGATATCCGTGATGAGACGGATCGTGATGGAATTCGGCTCGTTATTGAACTGAAGCGGGGCGCCAAGGCCGAGACGGTATTGAAGATGCTCTACAAGCGCACGAGCCTCCAAATGACGTTTGGTGGGCACCTTTTGGCACTCGATCAGGGGCAGCCTCAGGAGTTTGACCTTAAGGAACTGATCGAGCGCTTTAGGGACCACCGTGTGGAGGTGATTCAACGCCGGTCACGGCACGAACTAGAAAAAGCCGAAGCAGAGCGTCATATCGCTGAAGGTCTTTTGGCGGCGCTGAAGCACATAGACAAGATCATCAAGATCATTCGTGCATCGAGTAATCGTCAGGAGGCATCTGAGAAACTACAAGATTCGTTCGGGTTCAGTGACGTCCAAGCTGCGGCAATTCTGGATATGAGACTCTCGAAGCTCACGACGCTAGAACGTACTCAGCTGGAGAATCGTTTGGCGGAATTAGGGTCAATGATCTCTGAACTAAAGCTGGTGTTGGGCTCAGAGGAAATCCAACTCAAAACAATGCTTGATGAGCTGAGTGATGTCGTGAAAAAGTACGGCAATGAGCGCCGTACAGTGATCCTGGATAACGAGAAACAGGAGGTCGATGAGTCGCCGATTGAAGACCAGCTCGTTGATGAGGATGTCGTTGTAACTCTGTCGCACGAAGGCTTTATCAAGCGTATACCGATGCATCTTTATAGGCGGCGTGTGGGGTCTGGAAAGGCACTTGCCGGGATGGAACGCTACGAAGATGACTACCTAGAACGGGTTTTTGTTGCCCGTACCCAAGGATGGATTCTCACTTTTACTGAAAATGGACAGGGCTACTTTTTGCCCGTCCTCGATCTGCCTGAGAGTGCCCGGGCCTCTCGCGGACAATCGGTTTACTCACTACTGGAGGGTGCGGAGCGTAAGGACCGAATCGTTGCAATGATCCCGATCGATGACCTCAGTGTTGCCGATCGTTACCTCGTGTTCCTATCAAAGCTGGGTTTGGTAAAAAGAACATCGATCTCGGAGTTTTCCCGACCGCGAGTAGGAGGGTTAAGGGCTGCTGGGTTGAAGAAGGACGACACAATCTTAGATGTCGCTTTGTCGGATGGGACTGCAGAGGTAATGTTGTTATCCCGATCTGGTCGGGCGATCCGGTTCCCAGAAGATGAAATCAGCATAGTTGGCCGGAGCGCACAGGGTGTCAAAGGAATGACACTTAAGGATGATGAAGTAGTCGGGATGCTCCTGATCCGTCGGGATTCAACAGTTCTAACTGTGAATGAAGACGGGATCGGAAAACGCACAGAGGTATCCGAGTTTCCGTTGCAAAAGAGAGGCGGGTTAGGGACTCTGGCTGTTCCGAGTGGGGACGAAGGTGCACCGATAGTATCAGTGTTGGAAGTGATGGAAGCAGACGAAGTCATGGTTGTTACGGCCGGGGGACAGGTGAGCCGCGCAGCAGCTGATTCCGTCCCGGTCCAGGGTCGGAGAACCCAGGGGAAGGTGATCGTTATGGTGTCTTCTGGTGACAGAGTTGTAGAGGTCACCAGAGCCGAGGGGCGCGGAGGAGGCCCTGCGCGTGATCCGGCTGGGCTGGATGAAGAAGGGCAATTGGATTTGCTAGATCTGGACTAACCAAGTTATCCGAATCTGGGGAATGGTCATTATTACGACTAACCATAGGTCACGTGAATGAAATTCTTGGTGCTTGGAGCAGGAGCGCAGGGTTCGGCTTGTGCTTTCGATCTTCTGCAGCGGCCGGAAGTCGATGGAGTTGTCCTTGCTGATTTAGACGTGAACGAACCCAAGGCCTTTCTCAAGCCTTTCCTGGGTGGTGTTCTAGATCTCTTAACTCTGGATGCTACTGATGATGTGGCAGTGCGAGGGGCGATGGAGAAGGTTGATGGTGTCGCGAGCGCTCTCCCGTACTACTTCAATCTAGACATGACGCGCTTGGCGATCGAATCCAAGTCAAACTTTTGTGACCTAGGTGGTAACACAGAAATCGTCGATCGGCAGAGAGAAATGACGGTCGAGGCACAGGAACAGCATGTATCGGTAGTTCCAGACTGCGGGCTAGCACCCGGAATGGTGAATATACTAGCGCAGGGTGGGATTGATGCTCTAGACAAAACTGAGTCAGTCAAAATCTACGTTGGTGGTTTGCCTCAGTTCCCAGAGCCGCCTCTTAATTATCAACTCGTGTATTCGTTGGAAGGTGTACTGGATTATTACACGACTCCGGTATTGGTACTAGAAGATGGTAAGGTCATTCATAAGGAGCCACTTACTGGATTAGAGGCCATAGAGTTCGATGGATTGGGTGAACTCGAGGCTTTTTTGACGGCCGGTGGCATATCACGCATGCCTTATCGCTACCGTGGCCTGATTCCATCAATGTCCTATAAGACGCTGCGCTATCCTGGTCACTGTGAACTCATGAAATCGATGAAAAATCTCGGTCTCATGGACACAGATCCAGTAGAAATTAGAGGAAAGTCCGTTGTTCCCAGAGATCTTCTGATCAAGATCTTAGATACAGAACTACGCAAACCGTTAGGTGAAGACCTGGTTGTTATGCGGGTGGTCATATCTGGGATTCTAGAGGGGATGCCGAGGACGGTGACGTACGAAATGGTCGACTATTATGATCAGGATCAGGGGATCACTGCGATGATGCGCACCACGGGTTACTCACTTGCTGCAACAGCATATATGCAATCAGCGGGATTAATACCGAGGGGTGCACACACCCCGTCTGAATGTGTCCCTACAGAAATGTATATCCAGCAACTTGCTGACCGGGGGATCCAGATCAAGCGCTCGGAGAACTAGGGTTCAGGATCGCGGGCCCGTTATGTGACTCTGTCTAGCTAGTCTCAACGCCGCTCACCGAGTACCACCCTTAATGCGACTCTTTCTTCTCCTCTCTGCACAACAATCATGACTTCATCCCCGGGGTTCTTGGCCTGGAGCGCGTACGTGTAAGCATAAATATCACCAATAGCTGTCCCATCGAATTCCACTACTACATCTCCAGCTCGTAACCCTCCCTGATCAGCTGGACTTCCTTCGCGCACGCCGGTCAGGCGTAGACCACGATCATGAGGTGTCATATCCGGGATTGTCCCAAGATAAGCTGACCCGTATCCACTGGTGGTTGATGATGAAGGGGATGAGGTTTGGCTTGGTGCAGGCTGCTGAATGGGTGTGAGGGTGACTGAGTCACTACCCCCGTCTGCAAGCTGTTCGACGATTCCGGCAGTGAGGGCCACGACTCGATCAACCCCGTTCGAGTTGATCAATTGCCAGTCGTCAGTCGGCCTGTGGTAATCCTCATGGGTGCCAGTGAAGAGGTGTAGGACTGGAATTCCTTCGCCGTAAAACGACGAATGATCTGACGGTCCATAACCGTCTGGTGCCTTTGAAATATCGAGTGGTTGATCCAGGCTGAGGTTGGCTTCATCTACGACTTGATCCCACTCCTGGGCGGTACCGAATCCAAAGATGGTGAGTGCATCACCGTTCATCCGACCAACCATGTCTAGATTCAACATTCCGACAGAGTTTGAGAGGTCAACGGTTGGATCTCTGACAAAGTGCCCCGATCCCCAAAGGCCTTTCTCCTCACCTGTGAATGCGATGAAAAGTGCAGTGCGGTCGAGTGGTTTACCGGCAATAAGTTTGCGAGCAATCTCGATCAAGGCAGCACCACCACTCGCGTTATCATCAGCACCGTTGTGAACCTCACGAGAGTCAGGTGCAAGTGACCCTTCGCCACCAAAGCCGAGATGGTCGTAGTGTGCACCGACGATTATCACTTCATCTTTGAGCGTGGGATGAGTACCAGGTACCAAAGCGACGACATTTCGTGCTTCTGCAGTTGTGGTGTGTACTTCCGTATGCAGGCGAGCAACAGAGTTGTTTTTGGATGCAGCTCGAAGAGAGTTGGCTAATCCAGCATGTACGACTATTGCTGGAATACCAAGCGTTGCCCGTATTTCATCATCAGGGAGCCGGGGGCTCCACCCTTCAGGTAGGAGTACGATGATTCCTGCAGCGTTATGGTCTTCTGCAGAAATCGCCTTGAAATGCGGGTCAGCACGTATGGACTCTCCATGTGGTGCATCAGGATCCCCCCACTCGACCACAACGATCTTACCTTCGAGATCCAAGTGTTCATAAGGATCCTCACTGCCATTGGCCTGTGTAATCCCATACTCACCGTACACTAAGGGTGCCTCAAGCTTTCGGGTCGCTGAAAATCCAAGAGGGACCCATTCACTCTCAAGTCTGTAGCCTCGGTCAGCGACTTCTAGAGTGTTGTCCGCGCCGACGGTTGTGCCCTTTCGGATGGGAAAGGGTTGAAAGAAAGTGTTAGCCTCCCCGGCAGGTTCTAGGCCGATGTAGCTGAATTGGGCAGCGATATATTCGGCAGCGCAGTGCGCGCCAGGGGTGCCTACCTCACGGCCCTCCAGACGATCGTCTGCAAGGAAACGGATATGTGTTATGGCATCGAGACCAGCCTGTGGAGCCGGACAAGCCACTTGCTGAGCATGGACAGGAACTGTTGTCAGCAGCAAGTATATGAACACTATACTCGACAGTATTGTGAAATATGACATTCCAGATTTGAGTGAAGGGTACTCCTTGTGAAACATCATTATCCAGTCTCGTTGGCTGTTCTTTGTCTCATCGTCAGCGGATGTGCCGTAGAAGAAGATGTTGGGGCTACGGGTAGTCTAGCAATGGAAGGTGAGGTGCACCTGAGCAATGTGCGGCAACTCACTTCAGGTGGAGAGAATGCTGAGGCGTATTGGGCCTTTGATGGATCACAGTTGATCTATCAAGCACGCAAGCCAGGTGCGGAGTGTGATCAGATCTATGTGCTTGATCCAGAAAACGGCGATACCCGTATGGTGAGCACAGGGGAGGGCCGAACAACTTGCTCTTATTTCTACCCTTCCGGAAACGAAATCCTGTACTCTTCTACACACCATCACAATTCAGCCTGCCCAGAGAATCCCGACTTTTCAATGGGTTACGTGTGGCCTGTTTACGAGACATACGATGTTTTTGCTTCGAATCTGGATGGGTCTGGGCTTAGACAATTAACAACCGAAGACGGTTATGATGCTGAAGCCACTTTCTCCCCTGTCGGTGATCGCATCGTATTTACAAGTGCCCGAGACGGAGATCTCGAATTGTACTCAATGGCTGCGGATGGTTCCGATGTAACTAGACTCACCGATCGTCCAGGGTATGATGGCGGAGCATTTTATTCACCTGACGGGTCCAAGATTATTTGGAGAGCGCACTATCCGGAGGAAGGACCGGAGCTAGAGGACTATAGGCGGTTGCTTTCTCAAGGACTTCTGAGGCCGGGTGAGTTAGAGATCTACATCATGGATGCTGACGGATCCAACCAACAGCAACTGACACAACTCGGGGGCGCTAACTTCGCTCCCTATTGGCATCCGTCAGGCGAGAAGATTGTGTTCAGTTCGAATCACCATGATCCTGATGGTCGAGATTTCGACATTTACATGATCAACTTAGATGGCAGTGGCCTTACGAGGATCACCCACGCAGAAGGCTTTGATGGCTTTCCCGTTTTTAGCCCGGACGGACGGTACCTCGTGTTTGGTTCGAATCGGAACAATGGGGGCACGAGTGATACAAACGTCTTTATTGGAGAATGGATAGAGACTCCCTAGGGTCCTATCTGGAGTGTCTCAAGGCGCGCGCTGCCCTGATGAGGTGCACAGTTCGAGGAGCTCAGAAATTATCCGATAAGTGAGCCCCCATACGGGTTCCTCTTCTACCATGTAGCATGGGAATTCTTGTTTTTGACCATTAGGTATGAAGATCTCGACATATGATTCGGAGTTGGGTCCGCGTAATTCGTCGAGAGAAACCCAGAAAACCTGATCGACCTCAGGGCTGGCAACGGAAGCCTGAACGTGTCTCCCAACTCCGAACACGAAGGGAGTGATAGTGAGTTTGGGTAAGCGGACTGAGCTAGGTTTGAATGCCTTAAGCTGCCCGAGGTATTGGGTGCCTTCGCCTAACTCGAGCGCAGTTTCTTCCAGCGTCTCCCTTATCGCAGTGTGCTGAAGGTTGATATCCTTTGGATCTCGACGTCCTCCGGGTAGTGCCATGTGGCCAGACCAAGGGTCACGATCAAAATGAGCACGTTTGATTAAAAGCAAATCCAAACTCGCTGCGCTACGAAGTACTACTGAAACTGCGGCCTGTAACTGGGCGCCTGGCATAACCGAGGAGGCTGTCTCTTTACTCGAGTAAAGAGACAGTGTTTTAGCCAGTGCTTTGAATCGGGAGTCAGTGTTTTGGGAATGAGAAAATATCACTAGACATCAGGTCGTGGATTAGGGCGGGCTATATCTTAGCCGTAACGCTCAAACGCCTGCCCGCTCAGCTCCCCATATCTGTTTATGGAGCTGAAGTTGGAATCTTACGGGGAGTTCGTCCTCCAAGATCCAAGAAGCCAGGGCTTCTAGGTCTATTTGCTGCCATACCGGGGATATCAGGAGTGCCCGAAGTGAACCATTCTCAATGCGTTGATCTAGTGCTTGGTCTCGAATGGTTTGTCGGGCCCATTCGTAGTCACTGCGACCCTGAACGACGAATTTGATTTCATCACGCTCGGTAAGGTGGTCTAGGTTACTCCATAGGTTACGCTCTGACTCTCCAGACCCAGGGCATTTTAGGTCCATGATCTTGTGTGCCCGCGGATCAAGTGCACTTACATCGAATGCACCTGATGTTTCAACGAGTACGGTATATTCTTGGTCGATTAGTAGCTGGATGAGTTTAAATGCTCCCGGGTGAGCTAATGGCTCACCACCCGTTACTTCGACGATCCTGGTAGGATATGACATAACAGATTCAAGAATCTCTTTAAAACTCATCAGCTTACCGCCGTCAAACGCGTACGCGGTATCACACCAGACACATCGTAGGGGACACCCCGTGAGGCGCACGAACGTGCAAGGTGTTCCAACCCAGGTTGATTCTCCCTGAATCGAGTAGAAGATCTCTGTGATTCTCAGAAAGGATGTGCTCATACTAGGAGTCTTTCTCAGTTCTGAGTTCCGATTGACGGATGATGGCATTTTCCAGCTGGTCTTTCACTTCGTATAGCGTAAGCGATTCAAGAGCTTGTGTTGCCTGAGCCCCAGTACGTGCTTCCACAAGGACAGAGGTTTCTACGTGCCCAATAATACCGACTCCCGTTTCTGCCCACCTTGGGAAGACCAAGTAACCACTATATGGTGCACGTAAGTTGCCTGTCTGCTCCACTTCCATAGATACCGTATAGGGGTGTTTATCTGACCCTTCAAATGCTGGCGGCCGGCTGTGTAGGCGGAGGTACCCGCCTAAGGTTGAGTCGTCTGGGGTTTCGGCCCCCTTGGTCTCGGGTTGGTGGTCAGGATCTTGATGAGGCATAGTATGGGGAGACCGGAAGCAATGCTGGCGGTGGCTGCTGAAGACTCGCATCGAAGCTAGACGAGTGGGACCTGGGTGGCCACTGACTCTCTCTTCGGTTGTGACGAAGATAATGGTTCTCTAGACTTTCTTGCGGCCTCTACGGATTGCATTCATCGCGCGAGTCTTCTTTGACGGAGATCTTGCTAAACAGGGTTCTGCGTAATGGCACGAAAGATGCGAGCAGCACTTTTTTCTGACTACGGCGGGCCGGAGGTAGTCGAGATCACGGATGTACCGATCCCCGAGCCAGGCCCAGGAGAGGTACGCATCAAGGTGCAAGCGGCTTCCATGAATCATCTTGATCTATGGGTCCGTCGAGGCCTTCCGATCGAAACGCCCATGCCCCATATAGGTGGCTCAGATCTGGCCGGACTTGTCGATGCGACTGGTCCAGGTGCAGAAGATGTACCTGTCGGTCTCCGGGTAGTTGTTGACCCATCGATCTCCTACAGGTGGTATGAAGGGCCCGGGCGTGGTGAATCATTCGAGTCGTCCCCATTTCAAATTATCGGTGAGCACACCCAGGGAGGGTTTGCCGAATATGCGGTCGTTCCTGCAGAGAACCTTCTTGAGATCCCTGAACATGTGCCCTTTGAGAGGGCTGCTGCCGCAGGGTTGGTATTTGTCACCGCTTGGCGGGCTCTGTTGACTCGGGGCCAACTGCAGGCAGGAGATCGGGTTCTAATTACAGGGACATCGGGAGGTGTGGGTACTGCTGCAGTGCAAATCGCTTCTAGGGCGGGAGCAAAGGTTTATGCAGTTACGAGTGGCGCACAGAATGTAGCCCGTGCAGAAGACCTAGGAGCTCACGTGGTTTACGATCGTGAAAAGGTGGACTTTGCGCGTGAGGTGTGGCGTGATACCGACAAAGCGTGCGTTGATATCGTCTTTGATACCGTCGGGGAGAGTGTTTGGCAGCAATGTTTGCGATCTCTGGGACTAGGGGGTCGGTTAGTTACGTCGGGTGCCACCACTGGATCCAGGGGAATTACTGAAATCCGCTTACTATTCTGGAAACAGCTGACGATCATGGGGAGCACTATGGGAACTCCGGCAGAATTCCGGCGGGTGATGCGCCTAGTCTTCGATGGGAGTTTCGATCCGGTTATACATCAGATCTTTCCGCTCGACCAAGCTCGTGCAGCACATGAAATGCTTGAATCTGGTCGTGTTTTTGGCAAACTCGTCTTGGTGCCCTAATGGAGATCAGGGATGCTCAACGAAAGGTGGATGAGTGGATTTCGCAGTTTGAGGAAGGTTATTGGCCGCCTCTGACCAATCTTGCACGATTGATTGAAGAGGTCGGAGAGCTAGCTCGTGAGTTCAACCACCGTTTCGGTTCCAAGACCAAGAAACCTGAGGAGCCCAATCAGGAATTAGCCCTCGAACTAGCGGATGTCCTATTCGTCCTGATCGTTATCGCCAATGAACAAGGGGTCGACCTAGATGAGGCATTGGAGAGCGTGCTCACAAAATATCGAGAACGTGATGGTGGGCGTTGGACTCCAGCGACAACAAGTAAGAATCAGTAGCGCGCTAGAGCTTCAATACATTGGTCGATTTCCTCTTTAATATTGTAGAAGTGAGGACTTATCCGGACGAAGCCAGGCCGCTGGTCGACAATGATCCCTTCCTCCGCCAGATGTTTAACAGCGCCAGCCGGATTCTCGTGAGGAATCATTATGATCGCAGACCGGTGCTCAAGTTCTGGAAGTGCGATTTCAAACCCTAAATCATGAGCTTTATTGATAAGGTGGTTTGTTAACTCCTTGTTCAGATTGACAATCTGATTAATGCCTACCGCATCTAGGATTTCTTGGCCACCCAGTGCGGTGTGTACAGTTGGTAATGCCGGGGTCCCTAACTCAAACCTTCGAGCGTCCGGACGGTACTCAAACCCACTGGGGTTGAAATCGAACTGCTGGGTGGTCGCAAACCAGGAGGTGATTCTGGGTTTTAGTTGGGTGATGAGCTCTCTCTTAACGTATAGGTAAGCGAGCCCTGGGCCGCCGCACAGCCATTTAAGTGGGCCTGCCGTATAGAAGTCTACATCAGTGTCAGTCAATGTGAGGGGTACTTGGCCAGCCCCTTGATATCCATCAATGATGCAGTATGCGCCAGCATCGTGGGCAATCCTAGCGAGCGTGCTTATGTCCTGTACGTAACCCGTGGAAAAAAAGACGTGGCTTGTAGCTATGAAGAGTGTTCTTTCATCAACTGCCGCCTCGAATTGCTCAAGATCCACACGGATGCCATCTGGGCTTTCAAGGACCACTAGTTCAATTTCCGGCTTGACGACCCATTGGTACGGTAGAGTTGGGAAATCGAGCTCCGTACATATGACTTTGTTTCGTGGCCCTGTCGGAACACTTTCTCCCACCATCGCGAGTGCTGCTGAGGTTGATGGCAGACAGGCTACTTCTGCAGCACTGGAGCCCCAGAAATCGGCAACGCAAATACGTAGATCTTCGATCCGGCTCAGCCAGTGTTGGTACCAAGCTGAGGCACCCATATCATGCCAGAGTTCCTGAAACTCATCTAAGTATCGTTCAGAACGTTTGGAGAGAGCCCCTAGAGAGCACGAGTTGAGGTAGGTGCGTCTCGCGAGTATCGGAAATTCCGCACGGACGGAACTGATATCGAACGCAGAGGGATCGCGAGTCACTGCAATGGTCCGATTTGAGGGGCACCGACAGTACAGGGCAATGAAAAGATGTCGCCAGATGGGGTTTCTATCGGGCTGTGGTAGTGGCAAGCTACTTCCATGACATCGATCTTGCTTGCACTCCCGTGGGCTGGAATCATTGCTTTCCTCTTATTGATTGTTAAGCCTGTTAAGCAGCTCATCAGTATCACGTCCTTTGATCCCGCACGAGCACCGAGTGTCGGTGTGATCATACCTGCCCGTAACGAAGCCGAGAACATAGAAGAGTGTCTGGCTTCTATCACTAAATCTAGGTATCCAAACTTCGAGGTTATCGTTGTTGACGATCGTAGTGAAGACGGAACTGCAGAGTTGGCTAGAACTATACCCCCTGGAAATGCTAAGCGATTAGTGGTAGTCGATGGGAAAGCGTTGCCGGAAGGATGGCTGGGAAAACCCTGGGCATGCCAGCAGGGTGCCGGAGCGACTTCAGCTAAAGTACTTGTGTTCGCGGACGCTGATACCATGCACGGGGACACATTACTTAGTCGCTCAATTGCAGAACTTCAGAACGCAGATACGGACCTGCTCAATGTGCTCGGACTCCAAGTAATGGAGTCATTTTGGGAGCACCTTGTCCAACCACAAATTTTCCTGGCGGTTGTATTCCGGCATCCGGATCTGGATCGGTCAGCGCGGAGTAGCCGATGGCAGGACGGGGTTGCCAACGGGCAGTTCATGCTCATGCCACGAGCATCGTATGAGGCCATCGGAGGACATGAATCCGTGCGAGATCGGGTACTCGAAGATCTTGCTTTAGCTCAGACGGTAAAACAAAACGGTCGAACCTTCGTGATCCGGATGGCGATGGATGACCTCACAACGCGTATGTACCGTTCCCTTACCGGCTTGGTAGCCGGATGGTCGCGATTGATTCGGATGGGGGTCGCACAAGGACAACCCCTGGTAGCTTCATTTGGAGTAGTGACCGTCACGACTTTATGCTTTTGGCTTGTGCCTCCTCTGATGCTAATTCTTGCTCTGGGGGGCTTCGGGGGAGAAATACTGCTGATTTGGTCAGCATTAGTTTACGGTCTCAGTGTTGGTATTCATGCTTTCTTTCTAAACTTTCTTGGTGCCCCCGTCTACTATGCTGTGTTCTATCCGTTGGGATCCTTCATGGTCATCTACATAATGATCCGTTCTAGGATTCGTGCAGGGGATGTGGAGTGGAAGGGTCGACGGTATAAGGTTTCGAACTAGTCTAAGAAGTCGTGAACCGAAAATCTTCCAAATCGAAGCTTGTCGAGGAACTCAAGGCCCAAGCTAAGTCTCTCGGGTTTTCACGAGTCGGTATCACGGCGGTGAGCCCAAGTACCCATATCAATTTCTATCAGTCTTGGATTGATGATGGCATGCAGGGTGAGATGGGGTACCTCGCCCGCGAAGAGTCTGTCAGGCGGCGCAGTGATATTGACCAGACACTTCCAGGTGCGCGTTCTGTGATTGTCGTTACACATGACTATCTCACGGAAGACTTGGGGTGCTCACCGGATGATCCTGCGATGGCTATTATCGCAAGATATGCACGAGGGGATGATTACCATGACATCATCAAGAGCAAACTTTTGGGATTACTCCAATGGCTCAGCGAACGCGTTCCAGAGAGAGTAGAGGGTAGGGCTTATGTTGATACTGGCCCAATTCTCGAACGAGATCTTGCCCAGAGGGCAGGGCTAGGTTGGTTCGGGAAGAATACGATGCTGATCGACCCAGCTTCCGGTTCGTTCTTCTTTCTTGGATTACTCCTGGTCGACCTCGAGCTTTCATTGGACCCACCATTTCTCGATGATCGTTGTGGAACGTGTCGTTCATGTCTTGATGCTTGTCCAACAGGTGCGCTCTTGGGACGTGATTCCATGGGTGCTCCTGTGATGGATGCCCGCCGCTGCATCTCCTATCTCACGATTGAGCATCGCTCGGCAATTCCAGTGGAATTCAGGAGTGCTATCGGTAATCGGATTTACGGGTGTGATATCTGTCAGGAGGTATGTCCGTGGAATGAACGCTTTGCGGAGGCAACCGGAGCGCCAGCGTACCGAGCCAGCCAGGATTTGGATGGCCCATCATTGCTTGATCTAGCTGAAAGCCTTCTTTCTACAGATGAGTCCGGGTTCCGTAAGACATTCAAGAAGTCGGCTATAAAGCGAGCGAAACGCTCTGGCTTTCTCCGTAACATCTGCATTGCACTCGGCAACTGGGGCGCTCCGGCAGCAGTCACGACACTGTTACGGGCCCTCTCAGATATAGAACCACTCGTTAGGGGTCATGCTGCCTGGGCACTAGGACAAATCGGGTCGAGTTCAGCACGATCCGCTTTATCTGAGAGGCTGAGTAGTGAGGAGGATGCTTGGGTGAAAACCGAAATTTCTGCAGCACTCGAG
>CAWVZF010000021.1:0-27376 GCA_963934665.1 uncultured bacterium
TCGCTCTTCTCGCACCCCTGACAGCGGTTGCCCAATCGGTGGCAGACGACGCACATGTTGCCGAGGCTCTGGAGGTCGCACGCATCTGGCTAGACGCGCAGAAGGACTACGAACGATTGCCATCCGTCGCTGCTGCGATTGTACATGACCAGGAGCTTGTTTGGAGTGGTGCGGTCGGCATGGCTGATATCGACGAGGGCAGGCCAGCGACCTCGAGCACGCTATATTCGATCTGTTCGATCTCCAAGCTCTTCACGAGCATAGCAGTCATGCAGCTCAGGGACGAAGGACACCTTGACCTGCGCGATCCCATCCAGAAACACCTGTCGTTTTACGACCTCGAGCAGGAGTATGGCGAGTCGACACCGGTCACTTTAGAAGGACTGCTTACGCACTCGGCTGGCCTGCCTCGGGAGTCGGACCATCCGTATTGGAGTGGACCAGAATACCCTTTCCCGACGAAGGACGAGGTCATCGCTCGACTTAGCGACCAGAAAACTCTCCATCCGTCGCGCACCGAGTATCAGTACTCAAACCTCGGACTATCGTTGGCCGGCTACATCGTAGAAGAGGTGTCTGGGACGCCCTATGACCAGTATGTCCGAAGCCAGATTCTGGGGCCGCTCGATATGGATGACACCTATTCGGAGATGCCGAGGCAACACATCGGTGGCCAACTCGCTATGGGGTACACCGACCTTACTCGTCAGGGCGGTCGCAACGAGGTCCCCTTCTTTGAGGCAAAGGGCATCTCACCAGCTGCCGGGTACGCTTCTAGCGTTGACGACCTCGCGAAGTTCGCCATGTGGCAGTTTCGCTTGCGGGGTGACGCCGAAGAGCTTGTGCATGCATACACACTCGCCGAGATGCAGCGCGTGCACTTTGCGCGGCCGGGTTCAAACACGATGAGAGGGCTGGGCTTCCAGGTCTCGGCCAGAGACGGAGAGACATTCGTGGGTCATGGGGGGAGCTGCCCCGGCTTCCGTACGACGCTCTCGTTACAAAACGACAGCAAGATTGCCACGGTGGCGATGGTCAACGCGATGGTCAACGCGGGCAAATACTCAAACGGTGTCTATAACCTCGTTGCTGACGCCATCAAGAGTGCCACTGCCGAGGAAAATGAGCACGCAGTGACAGCCGATGCGAACAGTAACGGTGGCGACGGGAAGTCGACCCCCGATACTCAGATTGACCCAACGCGCTACATGGGGACCTACACTGGGGGCCTCGGTGGCTCCGAGACGGTGGTGGTTCGCTGGAAAGGTGGCATTGCAACCTTGAGTCTACCGACGGATAACCCGCGTCAGTCGCTCAGCGAGCTCACGCACGTTGAAGGAGACACCTTCCGTCGCCGTGGCAACGATGGCGAGTTGGGGACCGAGGTCATCTTTGAGACCAACGAACAGGGTCGCATATTCAGGATGCGGACCCCGCTCAACTATAGGACGCGCGTGAACTAGAGAGACTTCCGGAGTAACGCTCAGCCTCGATCGGAAAGGAAGAAGGTGATGGCCACGGGTAGCTATGTCGGGGATGGAGTTCAGTAACGGCGGGTCACGATCTTCTGAAAATTCAGGTCTTGTACGTCGCCAGCATCGAGCGTAAAGCCAGAAACAATACCACTTTCGTCTCTGAAGAAATTCAGTTCTCGTCGACCCCAACCGAACCGGTCCTCTGAGAGCGGGAGTAATTCAATCCTGCTTCCGCGGATCTCGAGCTGAAGGCTACTCCCTTCTACCATGAAGGAGTATACGAAATCCAGCTCTTCGCTATAGAAGTCACCGGTAAAGACTTCCAGCTCAGGTGTCAGTCGTTCGACCGGCTCAGGTGTGTCAGGTCGGGTTCGGTCCCGTTCGTCTGAGGCTTGGGGTTCACTGAACTGATCTGCCAGGTATAGATCGGCGACTTGCCGAGCTATGCGTCCGGGGCTGAATGAACTCAAGTTCGAAAGAATGACGATAGAGAACTTCTGTTCGGGAAATTGCAAGAATTCGGCGACATATCCGACTGCTGACCCGCCATGGCTCATCGTCTTCAAGCCGCGGTAAGAGTCGAATTCGAGACCCAGAGCGTAGGAGAGTTCCTCTCCACTGTTCGTCCGGCCCCGTGTAAACATCATCGTGATTAGGTCGCTTGTTCCGGCTCCAAGCTTGTTCTCGTAAAAGTTATTATCCCAGTGCAGAAAGTCCTCGACCGTAGTGATGACACCTAGGTCACCGATGACATCTGAGCGAAGTATATCAAGGCGATATCCACCGTCACGTTTTGGTGAGTAGCCGAAAGCTTGATTTCGAATGATCGCGTTTGGGTTGTCGTAGAAGCGAGTCTGAGTCATGCCGAGTGGCTCGAAGATATTCTCTTGAGCAAAGGCACTGGCCTTCATTCCACTGACACGCGTGACGATCTCAGCAAGCAGGAAATAACCAGAGTTTGTGTAAGAAAACTGACTGCCTGGCTCGAAATTGAGTTTCTGTTGTCGGGAAAGAAGTTCGACAAGTTCTTGAGTCGTATAGCCGAACACACTCCCCTCGGGCTTCCCTATCAAATTGACGAGGGCGAGGTATTCCCGGATTCCGCTTGTGTGATGCAGGAGGTGGCGAATTGTGATCTGGTTTCCGTAGTCCGGCATCTCAGGGAGGTATGTGCGGATGTCGTCGTCGAAGGACAGCTTTCCCTGTTCCGTGAGTATCGCGATGCACATTGCGATGAATTGTTTGGAGATAGACCCGATCCTAAGAACGGATTGCGGCGTTATCGGGATATCGTAATCCAGGTTTGCCACGCCATAGCCTTTGGAGTAGATGATCCTCCCATCCATGAAGATCCCCACCGCCGCACCCGGAGAAATCTCTCCATCCCATTCTGCGAAGAGTTCATCAACGTGAGTTGTGAGTTCTGTCCGCGGATAGGCTTGAGCTGAGGTGCTATCTGCGAGAAGAAGCCAGGCTAAGAGCGCAAATCCAGCAACGATGATTGTTCCTGCGGTCGCGTCTCTTTTCATGTCCTCCTCACTTCTTCGAATGCTTTCGTAAAGATGTGTTCCTTCTCTATATCCACGCCAGCGAAGCGACCCCACCCACCCCGGCCACAGATCCACCCCTTTTCCTGACTTGTAGGAGCTGTCCGCCCCTACGGACGGTCCCTAGGTTTCAACACTATGCGAACCAAATTCCCTATCGCTGTTATGGCTTGGATGCTCGTCGCCTCGGCTGCCAATGCCCAGATACCTCGCTACGGGCTGTCGACTCGGGTTGAGCTGCACATGCTTCCGGCGGTCACGAGTGGGCCACTTGATCCGACCTGGCATCCCGATGGCTCGGCTCTGGCCTACTCAATGCGCGGCGATATCTGGATCCAGAGGATCGGAACCGATCACGCGCAAGCCATCACCCAGGGCCCCGGCTACCACTTCGAGCCGGCCTGGAGTCCCGACGGAGAGTGGCTCGCACTCGTTGTGGACACGGACGGGCAACTCGATATCGCTGTGGTCAGGCCCGATGGATCGGGGTTGAGACATCTGACTTCTGATAGCTCGGTGGACGTTCAGCCTGCCTGGACTCCAGATGGAAGATTCATCGTGTTTGCCTCTGCCCAGGGACGGGATTTTGACATCGTCCGGTACGAAATGGCGACCGGGGTTGTTAACACCCTTGCCGGTGGCCGGGGGAACCAGTTTCAGCCGGCTCCCTCGCCTGACGGCTTGACCCTAGCTTTCGTCGCGGGGGTGACGGGACGCCTAGGAAGCGGAGGCTTATGGACGATGCCGATCGGGGGTGGTGAGCCCACGCTGGTACACTATGAGGAGACAAGCTATCGAGCTGCTCCTGCCTGGGTGCCGGACGGCTCCGCTCTAGTGTTTGCCTCCGACGTCGCCGGCTCTTACGACCTGGCGACGGTTCCGTCCGCGGGAGGCAACCGGGTTCGTCTGACCACTGAGCCTCTCGATGAATTCGCCCCGGCGGTGAGTCCGAATGGTAAATTCGTGGCATTCGTGGGGAATCAGGACGGAGCGACCGCTCTTTGGGTAACGTCCCGCTCCGGTGGAAGAAGTGAGGCGTGGCAACCGATTCTGCCGACGCAACTGTCGCCACTCTACGAGACGGCGATTTTGCGCGGACGGGTTCTAGGACCCGATGGCACTACAGTGCCGGCTCGCATCCAAATCCTTGCCTCCGACGGACGTGGTTACGTGCCAACAGGTGCTTTTCACCGGGTGAGCCCGGCCAACGAGATTCACTACTTCCATTCGGCAGGTGAGTTCGAGGTTATCGTTCCAGCGGGAGACGTTAGAGTTGAGGCCTTGCGGGGCTTCGAGTGGATCCCGGCGGACGAGACTATCGCTGTGCCTGCGGATCGGACTACAACGGTTGAACTTCGGATGGAACGGCTCTCCGATCCTGGTCAATCGAATTGGGTGTCGGGTGATACGCACGTCCACGACCTACACGAGGGCCGCTATGGGCTGAGCCAACAAGAGTTCTTTGATCAGCTTCGAGCTGACGATCTGCATATAACGAATGATCTGATCCACATGGATGGGACCAAGATCATGGGCAGATGGGGCGACCTGACGGGAGCAGACTACTCTGGGTCCACCGATGGCTACGTCCTCCGCTACACTCAGGAGTTTCGTGGGTCGTTCGGCCATGTCGGCTTGCTTGGAGTAAACGAGTTCATCATGCCGCTCATTGGTGGCACTTCCGGTTCACCTTATCCGGCCGACGGCCTGAAGCTCATGTACCTCGACAGTATCCGTGCCCTCGGGGGTATCGGTGGCTTCATGCATCCCTATACCCTGGGCAGCGGGACCCCTGGGACACCGGAGTGGGCCGCTCAGTCAGACATCCCAATCCACACAATCCTCGGGCGCGGCGATTTCTACGATATCGTCTCCGTCGCATCGGATGAGTTGGCCAGCGCTGACATGTACTACCACATGCTCAACGTCGGGGCTCGGCTACCGGCCACCGGGGGCACTGATAATTTCTCTAACGTCTGGCGGGATCCGTCGGGGGGAACAGCGCGTACATACGCTCGATTGGACGGTCTGATTAGCTGGCGCACATGGATCGAGGCAGTCCGAGCGGGGCGCACGGTCGCAACGAATGGGCCGCTATTGTTTGCTGAGGTGGATGGTCAGGAGCCTGGCTCGGAACTCAGTAGCCGTGGCCAAGTAACGGTTGAAGTGGACCTCACGACGATCGCGCCCGTAGAGGTGATTGAGATCATCGTTGACGGGGACGTCGCACACACGATCTCTGTAAGAGAGGGGGAATCTCAGCTAACTGCCGAAGAGTCGATCTCTGTGGATGGCGCTCGCTGGATTGCAGTTCGGGCACGAGGCGGTAAAGCACGCTATTCGGGTGACAATTACACCTTCGCGCACACCACACCGGTTTACTTCACCGATGCCCCACCCAACGATGCATCAAAGGCGTCTGCTGACTTCTTGACTGCAGTAATTGAGGAGATCTGGCGGCGAGTGGACCAAAGAGACGCGTGGCTGAGGCCTGAGGACCGTGAGGTATACCGACGTCATCTGGACGAGGCCCTGACTCGATTGGCTACGAACTAGTTGCAGAGGCGGTAAGCTCAATTATGACATGGACTTAAGCGATTGTATGATCAGTCGTTGATCCTAATTATCTATTGACACAGGTTGATCACGGACCGCAGTATTGGGGAGCTTAAACACCAGGTAGTATTGAGCTTTAGGTTGGATTACTCCCGCCACGTCGGAGGCACCGAATGGCACGCACTACAGCAGTATTCAGCGTTATCTTGACCCTGGCTTGGTTAATGGCCCCAAGCGCAACGCTGTCACAGATGCCTGACCATGCAGACCAAGGGCACAGCCATGCAGGTGAGGCTGTGAGTTGCACAACGCTTGGCTCGCCGCCGTGGATTGGATTGCCAAACGTAGATAGAGAGCAATTTGCTGCACTTCGGGAGGCAGTCTCAGGCCTTGAGACACCGGAAGCTGCCCGTGCTGCTGGATTCAATCCCGCACTGGGTGATATCCCTGGAATGGGCGTGCATTACGTGCACTCGGCCCGCAGCAGAGATGGTGTGCAGCGCAATGCACCGGACCATCTGCTGTTCGTCGAGATTGATGGTCGGGAGAGACTTGTAGGTGCGGCCTATGCCTTCGTTGATGTACCGGAAACCGAAATACCCATCCCGTTCGAAAGCGAACTTGCAAAATGGCATGATCATCCAGAGTTCGCAGATGACGGTCGGACTCTGCACATGCTGCACACCTGGTTTATCCCATCTTCGAACGGCCCATTTGCCGGTCTGAACTTCTGGCTTCCGTACCTCACAGCGGGCATCGCGCCACCAAGTTCGTGCTGGATGGCCGACGAAGCGGACGCAGATCGGATTCGGACTGTCTCGTTCGCACTCGTGCCGCCCAGAGCGTTCCGGGGTCAGCCAGCTCCTCAGGCTACCGAGCCTTCTGCAGAGCGGGTCAAAATCTTAGCCGCATTGGACTTTGCTGCTCGTGCCCTCGATCATGATGGTTGGGTGGAAGCTGCGGATAGCTTTCTTGCTGATTTAAGCGAATCAGAGCGCATGAGGGTTGCACTTACTTTGCGTGCATTAACGCAGGCTCAGATGTCGTCAGCTCAGCGCGGAGGTGGCGGCAACTAAAATGCGTCGCTGTTTGCCAAACAAGACTGAAATAATAAATACGGTTTAAGTTGCGATTGCGTCCAGTCACGAGATCGACGAGTTGCTAACCGTAAGCGCTTAAAATTATGTTTCTCTCATGCACTGTGGTCCAAAGGACTGCGGTGCATGTTAATCTGAAGTTCTCAGTGTTCAAATCATTGTGGAGGATGGAATGAGATCCGTTCCGTGGTTGGCACTCGTGGTT
This sequence comes from uncultured bacterium, assembly GCA_963934665.1. GTDB lineage: Bacteria > Gemmatimonadota > Gemmatimonadetes > Longimicrobiales > Gaopeijiaceae > UBA1142. The sequence continues at coordinate 6,881 of CAWVZF010000021.1, forward strand.
CTGCTTATAGCGTCTCCGCTTCAGGTAGATGCTCAACAGATCACGGGTACTGTCCGAGACCAAGCTACAGGTTCGCCGGTCGCCAATGCCCAGGTTTTCATTGAAGCACTCAATCTTGGAGTGCTGACCCAAGCAAGCGGTCAGTATCTCTTGTTGGGGGTTCCAGCGGGCACGCATACGGTAACTGTCAGCTCACTTGGCTATAGGACCGAGACGAATGACGTCACGGTCAGTGAAGGTGGGACAGGCGTTTTAGATTTTACTGTTAGTGCTGAAGCTCTCCAGCTAGATGAGATTCTCGTGACAGGAACTGCCACGGGATCCAGAGCTAGAGAGATCGGGAACGCTGTTGGGCGACTTGATGCTAGCGTAGCTGAGGTACAGCCGATCACCAACCTGTCTGACCTCCTACGTGGTCGGATGCCTGGCGTAGTGATCCAGCAAGGTGCAGGTGACGTCGGTACCGCTTCCACAATCAAGATCCGCGGTAGTTCCACCATGCGGCTCGTAAACGATGGTCCGCTCGTCTATATCGACGGGGTAAGGGCGAGTAACCGCATGGAAAGTGGAGGCAGAGATGTCTCCCGGATTGACGATCTCGATCCTGCGATGATTGAAAGCTTAGAGGTGATCAAGGGACCGGCAGCTGCGACACTCTACGGTACGGAGGCCGCCAACGGTGTCATCAATATCACAACGAAGAAAGGCGCTGTCGGTGAGGCCCAATGGAACTTCACGATGCGCCAGGGAAGCCAGTGGTTCCGCGACCCGGCCGGCCGTACTCCGACCAACTGGGGAGTGAATCCCAACACTGGTCAGATTGAATCACTCAACATCCTAGAGAATAAGGCTGAGCGAGACCTGATTTTTAGTAATGGTCACACTCAATATTATGGAATAGATGTTTCCGGTGGCTCTGACCGGTTCCGTTACTTCGTCGGCGGGTCAGCCTCGATGGATGATGGCGTGACTGAGAATAGCTGGGCGAACAAGTACAACGGTCGCCTAAACATCACCGCGCAGCCGAGTGACAACATCACGCTGTCTGCGAACGCTGGTATCGGACTCATTCGTATGCGGATCCCTAGTGACTATCCGTATGAAGAGGCGGTCTATGCAGGACCAGCCGATTGTGCTCGCGTTCCTGATCGTCGCTGCTACCGCCGGGGTATCCCGGAGGCTCGAGTCGCGAGGGACTTTGATTATAACAATGCGAACCGCATGACTGCAGGGTTCACGGCGACTCACACACCCTTCAATTGGTTAACGCATAGACTGACTTTCGGTACGGATCTGACAAACCAGGCTGAGGATAATCTGGATGCATTCTTGGGACCTGATTTTGCGCCGTACTATAGCTCCAGCTCTAGAACTGGCGGGAGAAGGATAAATCGGGAATCGGTCGCATACACTACGTTCGATTATGCTGCGACCGGTGAACGAACATTAACGGATGACCTAGTCTCGACTACGTCGGCTGGTTTCCAGGTCTATACCAAATCCATCAAGGACCTCACCGCATCCGGGAGACGTTTCCCGGCGCTTGGGCTATCAGCTGTTAGTGCTACAGGTCAAGATGTGACGGGGTCAGACGGTCTCGTCGAGAACAACACTGTTGGCGTGTATGTCCAACAGCAATTTGGTTGGCAGGACCGTTTCTTTATTACAGGAGCAGTCAGGGCTGATGATAACAGTTCGTTTGGTGAAGACTTCTCTCTAGTCTATTACCCGAAGGTCAGCACATCATTTGTGGTGAATGACGCCTTACGGGTTCGGGCTGCATACGGCGAATCTGGCCAGCAGCCTGATGCGTTCGACGCTCTTCGGAGCTTCACGACCCGCCTCTCACCCACCGGTGGCGCAACGGTAACTCCGTTGTCACCAGGCAACAGTGAGCTTGGACCGGAACGGGGCGTGGAGTATGAAGCGGGATTTGATGCCACGCTGTTTGATGGTCGTGTGACGGTTGATTTCACGTACTACGATCAGACAACCAAGGATGCGATCGTGGCTCGGTATGTTCCGCCTTCCACGGGGTTCACAGGTCGGCAGTTTGTGAACATCGGTGAGATCAACAACCGGGGCATCGAGCTTGGACTCGGAGCTCGGATTATCGAAACCGAAGGCTTTGATTGGGATATGGACATCAACATGAGCACCAACAAGAATGAGGTCACAGATCTCGGCTTGAAGGAAGGCGATGATGGCTACCTGTCTTTGGGGTGGTCGACAAGACATGAAGTGGGTTATCCGGTTGGTTCGCTTTTCGCCCCCCAAGTGGGTTTTGCTCAGTTCATAGCTGGTACTGACAAGATCGATAAGTCGACCATGACTTGTGATGCCTCGCCAGGGCCAGGCCAGGGACCAATCGCCAACGGGGCGGGGGTTCAGGTTGCTTGTGATGAAGCTGCATGGATCTATCAGGGACACCCAGATCCTTCGCTCGAAGCTTCTCTTTCCAACTCCTTCTCAATAGGAGACCGGCTCACAATATCGAGTTTGATTCAGGCCAAGATGGGTCACACAAAATACGATTTGCAGGGTTGGTGGAGGTATGCAGCATTCCACCAGACGCGGATGAATCTCTATCCACAGGAGTATGATCCTAGGCTGGTTGCTGAAGCCCAGTTCGGTTCCAGCGGCGAGTTCGCATTATGGGTCAATCCAGCTGGGTTCATCCGCTGGAGGGAGCTATCAGCGACGTACCAGATGCCGAGCGAATGGGCTCAGATGCTTGGCTCGAATCGTGGTTCGATCACCCTCGGTGCGCGCAATCTAGGGATGATCTGGACGGAGTGGCAGGAATGGCCACACCACGATCCGGAGGTTATGGATCCGAGCAATACGTTCAGTGGAAACAGGGAGCCGCAGGAAGACTCTGCAGTGCCACCACTGACGTCTTTAGTACTCACCATCCGCCTGAATCGATAGGGGGATGACAATCATGAAAAAGATATCAACGAACTTTAAGCTAGGAGTATCCCACATGAGCAGAGGTGCATGCGGGTCGAGGCCAGTAGTCCGTTTCACTGCCGCTCTCGCGCTTAGCTCGGTTCTCGTTTTAGGAGGATGTGACTCGCTTGATACTTTACTCAGCGTGGATGCTCCATCGAGGGTCGTAGCCAGTGATTTGAATCAACCGAGTGCGGCTGGACTGCTGGTCAGTAGTGTGGCCAACGAATTGCGCTGCGCTGCTGCATGGTATGCAGCTGCGAGTGCTCTTACCGGGATGGAGTGGGCTGATGCATCGAACAACTCCGTCACAAACATCTGGGACTCACGGAACCACGACACGAGTGGTTACGGGGCGCAGTACGCGAACGCTGACTGCGGGAGTAGCCAACCGGCAGTGTACAAACCGCTTTCTAGGGCGCGTTGGATCGCTGATTTTACCTTGGGTAACCTGGGTGAGTGGTCGGCGACGGATGTGCCTGAAAAGGCAGCATATACTGCCGAGGTCTCCATGTATGCAGGATTTGCATACACGTACTTTGGTGAAGCCATGTGTTCAGTGGCCTTTGATGGCGGACCTGAGCAGACCAGGGCTGATTCCTGGAACCTTGCTGTGCAACGTTTCGACGCCGCAATTTCAGGGGGCAGTGGAGATGTCCAGAATGCGGCTAGGGTTGGAAAGGCCAGGGCGCTTCTAAACCTTGGTAAGAAGAGTGACGCTGCAAGTGTCGCTTCTAGCGTACCAGCTGGATTCAAGTACGAACTGCAGTTCTCTGCTGATGCTAGCGTCACGAAGAACCCACTTTGGTTACAAAATCACGACTATAACAGTGTCACGATCGCGGATACGCGTAAGGACCAGATGGTTGGAGGAGTAGCTGATCCACGGATAGCAGTAACCAATTCAGGAGTGGATCACCCGACAACGGGCATTAGGGTGTGGACAGCAGATAAGTTCCCGGCTGTGAATAGCCCTCTTGAGCTAGCCACCTGGGAAGAGGCACAGCTTATCAAGGCTGAGGCCGAGCACGCTGCTGGGAATCTCGCAGCTGCGGTTGCGATCATTAACACACTGCACACGAATGCAGGTCTGCCAGCGTTTGCGAGTAGTGATGCCCAAGAGGTTATGGATCAGATCGTCTACGAGAGGTCAGCGGAAATGTTCTTAGAGGGCCATCACCTCTACGACATCACGCGCTACAATATTCCGCTCGTTCCAGCTGTCGGAACGTATTCACCGTTTGGAGACACTTTCGGAAGCGATCTGTGCTTCAAACTTCCGGCTACCGAGTTCCAGAATAACGAGAATATCGGTTAGGGAGAGCGATCTAATCAGCGCCGAGGTTGGCGTAAGAATCTCAAGGTCAGAGGTTCTTTAGAGTAGTGAGTGGGGACGGACCCGAGTGCGGGTTCGTCCCCACACTTCTATGAGGTCCAAGCGGGTCCGAAGGCCCCGAGTTGGTTAGCCTCCCGTCAGGATGTTGATTACCCCAGCCGTGTGTCCAGTGCCCCAACGTATGGTCGCATCGATGGCTCTTACAAACTCCATTCGTTCTATCTGACTCGGTGGGATCTGGTGCAGTGTCATGAGGCCTCCAAACAGAACATCATTCATGTACACGAGTGCGTAGGCCGCCTCTGGGGATCCCAAAGAAACTTGCCCCCGAGCTCGAAGCCAATTAGGGCGCAGGCGTTGTATTAGTTCATATGCGGTTGGGTCTGCTTCGCCATCGCGAAAGATCTCTTCGCGTAAGAGCTCATTAGGGGATGTTCGCCGCTCGCCATCACCACTCGCCGGTGATGGCGAGCGGCTGAATGGATTCGGAATGATTGAGCATGCTCCAAGAAAGACTAGTATTGCAAGGCTCAGTGCGTTGACTGTGCACCGCATGGGAGAAGGCAGCCGTGATATCATAGCCTCATGCTCTGGGAGAGTAATCTGTACGCAGTTTAGCGTACGTCTACTGCCTCCGCATCTTGTCTCGGTTATCCTCCAGGTATCGGTACCTTCGGCACAGACGGTGCGCCAGGATCGACTCCTCCGCTGCGTTTGGTAGCCCAGCGGGTCCAGATGATCATGGTCCCTATGATGCTAGCCGCGAATACGATTGTTTTTCGAGCACTGAAGCGTCTTACCTCGAGTCCGCTCACATCTTGTGATGCTATTGGCACCATTCCAGCCTCAGTAGAAAGGATGGAGTCATTTCTCATTAGAGGGTTCATGACAGTCATCGTATCTCCATCCGGTATCCTGAAACGCACTCCGGATGGACTTTCTTCGAGGATGACCGTGCGTGGACTGACGGTCGTAGGTTGCCAGCTATGGCAACCTGTTAACAGCGTGATAAAGAGTGCGACTATGAGCTGCCGTGTTACAGGGACCCGTATTCTCATCTAAGATTTTCTCTCACTAGGCGTGTCTTTTGGTAATCCTGTTATTCCTGAATCTACCAAAATGATCCCGTTCCCAAAGACGGAGCGCTTTACTAACCGAACCTAAACACCACCGGTAGAAGAAACGCTACGACGGCTGCCCACGCACTGTAGACGGGAAGGTAATTGCCAACGACACGATCCATCGCGTCAGGCCTGATTTTACGTCGGACCAAGCTGATATAGGTCACCAATATCCACGCGAGATGTACTAGGGCGATCACGTTGACTCCGAGCACGGCCACACGATTTGGTGTGAATCCGAAAGAAGCGATCCGGAATAGGATAGCCGACAGCGCGATGACATTGATCACAAGTGTCAAACTAACGAGCGCGAGGTTGATATAATCGACCAACCCGACGTCTGCTCCTGTCTTACGTTCCACCAATGAAAAAATCGAGATACCAAGGACTAGCAGCAGCAGACCATTGAAGGTGATCAAGGAAGATCGATCTATGAATGGGTTCGCACCTTCAGCTAATGCAACCACCAGATAGGTGACGATCATTATGAGAAAAAGGGGCGCGAACACGTGAGCTAGGACGGGCGCGATTGCGATGCGTCGATTGAACACCGCATCGAATAGGTATGTTGCACCCACCGGTACGGCTACAGCACAGAAAATCCCAACGTTTGAAAAATACCATTCTTCGATACTGAGGTCGATCAATTGAAACAGGGCGAGTGTCAAACCACTGAGTACCATCCCACTGAGCCCGACCACGCTGGTGAGAATGACCAGCTCGCCATTGTAGCGCAGGAAGCGAATTCGAGCGCGTGCATCTCGCCAAGAATCTCCTAGGAAGGCCAACCCGAGATAGCACCACAACGCAATCGGTAGATGAATCAGCGCCATGACTACTGAATCAGTGTAGTACCAATCCTCCCCGAGTCTGGTAGCTGGGAGCAGGCTCACATAACTGGTAACTACTGTGGCTAGAATTACACCGGTGATCAGCAATACACGATCAGGACGCCTGATCAAGAAATAGCTGGCGAGTCCCAAGATGATCCACAACGGCGTAAAACGCGGGTAGTACCACCACTCCCCGAACGCGGTAGCTGGGAGTCGGACAAGGGCACCGACCACGAGGCAGATGCCGAGTGCGTACCAAAGCTTAGTTCTGTGTTTAGCACCCAGTACCGCTTGATTGTATTCAAGGCGTGCCCTCCAAACGTGCAGTACGATTGAATCGGGTGAGGCATGAATTGCTTCGTCGATAGCTTCTCGAAACACGTCTGGATCTTGTCTATATAGTGACTCGAGCTCTTCCGGCTCGTGAAGACGATCAATGATGAGGCAACTGGTTATCTGCATCTGGCTATCCATTTACTCTTAGGCACCACCACTATCCTGTTAGCAAGATGCGTTCCGTGCCTTGAGCCATGCCAGTGAAATATCCTGCTCTGGTTTCCGGTTAAGTTGCGGATCTGAGGGGTTCCCAAGCAGAATTAAGTTATGAATAGAACTTTGATTATTGGGCTTGTCCTAATATCGGTCAGTTTTGTTGGTCTAGGCGCCCAAGAGCGGATGAATCTCGGAAACTTAGTTCAGAGAGGTGATATCTATCTGATGCCGGAAACGCTTGTGCCGTACTCTGGCCCCGCATTTTCTTTGTTCCCTTCAGACTCTACTCGGATCAGAGAGCAGGGCACACTACGGGGTGGTACGTGGGAGGGTCTATATGAGTCTTTTTACTTCAACGGACAGGTGGATTCTAAGATCGAATACAGGGATGGAGAGTTCGACGGTTTGTTCGAGAGGTACTATTTCGATGGTCAATTACTAGCCAGGGGCAGCTACAACATGGGTGTACGGTGCGGTGAATGGATCGATGAAGGTGGTCAGCCAACTAGGATGACCTACCCTCCTTGCTCAACTAACTAAGAACCTGAGTGGTCCCCTTGTTGCTCTATTACTCCGAGTTGGGGTTGATAACGAGCCTCTGAGTCGGGTACGCGAGTTCGATGCCTTCGGTCCGACTCACGGCTTGTAGTATCTCTTCCCATAGCGCTTCACTGGTTCCCCTACGTTCGCGCGGACGGCAGAGGTATCGCACGGTCAGCAATACGCCGCTTTCCTCCACGGACGTATAGACTGTTGGAGTGAGAGTGCGATAGTGGATCAGAAACCTCTGGTCTTCCTCCTTCCGGGGTCCTTGGGCTTCCTCAACTACATCCTTGGTTATTTCCTTAGTGATTTGGGCAAAGAGGGTTTTCGCCTTTTTCCAGTCACTTTCCAAAGTCACCAGCACTTTTAGTTCGTTCCACAAGTAAGGAAATCCAGCTGAGTAGTTGGCAAGTGGTTCCAGAAAAACACGTTGGTTTGGGATGTGGATCACCCGGCCCGTACTCTGATCAGCACCCACCCAGTTCCCGATCTCCATAATTGAGAACTGGAAGATTCGTCGGTCGATGACATCGCCTGCATGAGCCCCGATCTGTATGCGGTCTCCAAGATCAAATGGGCGACGGAAAAGTATGAACAACCAACCAGCAAAATCTGCTACCAGATCCCTGAGGGCGATGGCTAGGCCTGCGGACAAAAGACCTAGGAAGGTGCTTAGTGATCTGAGTGCAACAAACCAGATTTGGATAACAACAGCGAGACCGATGAGAGAGGCCGTATATGCAGAGCTTTTCGCCCATCGGTAACGGGATGCCGGATCTTCGACCCTTCTGCCGATGACTGCCAACAATGCTCTGCGAAGGACAAACAGAATGATGATGACGAGGACAGAGATCAGTACCCGCCCCTGGGTTGCAGCGTTCATGCCCAGAAGCTCAGCCGCGCCAGACGATGGTAACTGAATCAGCATCGCAGCTTCTTGGGTAGTCTCTCGTGCGATGTCTCGGGCGAACTCACCAAACCCGGTGATCATCCACTGCATCCCCCTTCTTAGTCAGCACGCAGAGTTTCCCACTCCTCAACCTAAGTTCAACCTTGGTCCTGATTTGTACAACGGCGATTACAGGGATCCTGCTGACTAGAGGCTCTTTAGATTTCAAACGAGCAATTCCGATAATGTCAGAATGCCAGCACATGCAGGAGCTAGTACTAGATTGTCGTCGAGCGGCCAAGCTGACCGTTCCACTAGTGTTATGAGGCATGCGGAGGGGATTGCGATTGGGAGTGGATGCCGCACTGATAGGATCAAGGCAGCTACAACTAGAAAGGCTGTTGTACCCTCCAGTGTGCCTCCTAAGAAAGCACGCCTTCCCCATCGGCGTCCGAGATAACTGGCTGTTGGATCAGCCCAGGCTAGGACTAGAATCCCAGACAATGCAGCTGAAATCGGGAAGAGTACGATCGCGATTAACGAACCCAGGATATACCAAGTGGACGATGCGATGTTCTGCGATTCTCTGGGAGATACCAAGATCTGGAAAAACCTGAAGAATAGAATGTTTAGGTGAGGCACTCGGAGTCTTACTAGGTCTGAGGCGAGTAATATCAGGAATAAAACGGACAACCCGGTAACTGTCAGAGACTTAGATAGGTCTAGTTGGGTAACTGCGACGAATATGACCGTACCCGTTATTGCGTGAACGATTCTGCGTCCCGCCTGGAGCCCTGTAGTTTTTGCGACAAGCTCTGCAAGTCGGTTGTTCTGATAAGGGTCACGAATCAAGTAGGTCCTCCTACGTTGGCCTTTCTTAGTTCATAAATGTGAATCGTGAGCGCTCTAGAGTTCCGACAAGGGTCTCAGCATTCGATTCCACAGCGATAGCATTCGGCTCGTCAAAATCAAGGAAGCGGACCAGTTCGAGTTGTGGATCATCGGACTCAAGGCCGTTTGCCCACAGCCGCACGTAGTCATTTGCTGCAATCCGTGGTTTACCCATAATTGAGCGCATCGGGGGAATCTCGAGTATCCCATCATACGCGCGGAAGATCAGCTCAGTGCAGACGAGCCTGTCAGTCGTCTCAAAATCAAAATCAAAATCGTACTCTTTTCCACGGTGGCTGAGTGCACGGCCAAGCGCCTCCCTCAAGTCCTCGTCCGACAAGTTCGGTCGCAAGATTGCAACTGCATCTGCCTCACCTACAGACTGCTCGAAGCTTGTGAAGATGACACCTTCACCGATCGCCTCTATGACTGCGAATTCATCCCCTAGTTCGTTTCGGCCTTGGAAATCTGACATGTGGGGAGCGACTCTCGGATCCATCGTGATGCCAAGTTCTTGTAATTCCTCATAAGATCCTAGATAAAGTGCTGTATGTGGCCAAAATCCGGGTAATAGGCTATTGCTGATATACCAGTTACGTCGCTCGACGAGGATATCGCCCGGCCGTAGTTCAGCCCTGATATCCTCTAGTTGTTCTGGACTAATGAGTCCGCGGTGAGGTGGTCGTTCCTTGAATCGGAATCTACTGATCGCCATAGACGTGGCGGGGGTGATTTGATCTACCGGTGCAAGAATCTGTCTTGTCAGATCTTGAAATGCGCGCTCAAGCCGGCGTCTGCCGATACCGTCGAAGACTTTATCAAGAGCTGGATGGGCTAGCGCAGCTCGAGTTTCTAGATCGGTCCACGGAGCTTCCTGGGGCACACGAAATTCTACAGAATCGAATCGACGCCTGGCCATCTGTAGCTCAGACATGACTGTCTCGTTCGATAGACTAGCCGCAATGTTGCTGAAGGTGCCGGTGGGAATACCCCAAGCTAGGTCCCCTAGGTCGAGTTGTTGGCTGGTTACTGGGTCATCCCGGAATGTGTCATAGATCAGCCAAGCCTTTTCGACCAGGAGAGCTGAGGCAGCATAGGCTGTCAGAAAGGCATTCACCTCAAGTTGGTCCTGAGTGCCGGCCGCTGCTTCAGTGTTTTCTCCCCGATAAAGCCAGACAGTTTTAAGAAGCGCCGAGCGTAGATCCAGGTAAGCGAGTAGAAGGCGGTGAATCTCATCTTGATCCTCTTGAGTAAGAAAATCCCGTTCGCCTTGGCTGAAGTCTGCCCTCAGATCAGCCATTTGCTCTTCTAGCCGGTCGAGTTGCTGGGCTGCTAGGAGTACGCCTTGAGCGTCTCGAAGGAGTTCGCGCTCAGCTTCCTCTGGATCGGTCGTACGTAATGCTTGCCATGGAGAGGGACCGAGCGGTAGTCCCTGAATAGGGCGGTCCACATATCCTCTGATGAAGAGGACAGCACTTGCTGTTAAGAGTCCGATTACAAACACTCGGATAACAGCAGGTCTGATACTCGGCTGCCTCGAACCAGCAGGTAGTGGATCCCATCCCAGCACCTCCTCACGATACCGGTTACGCAGGATATCAAGTTCCTCAACGAGTTCGCTTTGAGCTTGTCTGAGGTGTGTGACCGCCTTGAGCTTGAACCACGAGGCCGTACGATCTCCCACGTGGGCGACGATCATTCGCATACGTTTGATGTAACCGAGCGCGAACGGTCCTGTCGTGATCAGCAGCACAGCCATAAGGACTGTAGCCTGCTCTGAGAACCGAGAAGCTACCAGACCTATGAGTCCACCGTAGACAATGGAAAATGACAGGAAACCGACAAGGATTTGTCCCGTTGTTGGCCTGGTGCCTTGGGTTTCAGGCACCCTAGTACGTGACACGTATGCCTTGGTTACGGTATAGGGCAGCAAGCCAGTTACCAAGCCAAATAGTGCCGGGATTACACCTAAGATCGCCTCAGCCAGTGCTTGCACATGGCCCCAGACACCTGGGAGAAGTCGTGAGGGCTCCTCCAATAGTCTGCGGCTGATTCCAGTTGCTCTGCGTAAGCGATCATAGGTGTGGAGTTTTTCCTCTAGTACAGTCACATCTTCAGGGGATTCACTCTGGAAGTGATTCAGACATGCTGTGACCTGGCTCCTTAGCTCGCTGCGCATTGCCTTAGCCTGCTTCTCACCGAGGCCTGTCTCTCGCACTCGTCGCCAGTATACCTCAGTGATCCGGGCTGCTAAAGACGTTTTATCAGGATCTTCAAGCGAGGTGAAATCAGGGTGATTGCTCATGGGTTGATCCTACTCCTCGAGATGGAGTTCAGCGATTGCAATACCACTCTTTCCTGCCACCGCGTAGAGGAAGAATGTTCGCCCGATGATCACGAACCCCAGTATGACTGCCAAATTTCGAGGCGTCATTAATGCCATAATCATGTGAGACCTAAGTGCGGGATCCTTACGGTTCAGCTGACAGAACCCTAGTTCAAGAGCCCATTACTGCTGAGGAATTTTTGGATTGTCTCGAAAATCGCTATGGTTTCTATGCGGTTGAAGCCGCCATGTCCTCCACCTGGTACGGTATGGAGTTGGTTAGTCACACCCGCCCTGGTCAGCTCTTCATGTAACCGCACTCCGTGCTGATACGGTACGAGTCTGTCAGCGTCGCCATGAATCGTGAGAATCGGCGGCAATCCTGACCGCACGTATGTCAGTGGTGATACTCTTTCTGCGATCTCAAATCGGTTCGGCATGCTTCCCAGCCATTCAACGGCATAGCTCTGCATGTTCGGTCCGTCTAGTAGATCACCCACATCCGTGATTCCATACCAGTTGATGATCGCTGCAACCGGTAGTTCTTCGGGTCCTCGACTGCTTATATTGTTCCCCGCACACTGGCGGTCGAGACCTGCAGATTCCGGAAGCATGCCTGTGGTCAGTGCTAGGTGTCCCCCTGCGGAGTCGCCACTTACGACAATGCGGTCTGTATCAAAATTGTACCTAGCAGCATTCTGGATGACCCACCGGAGTGCACAGCGGGAATCCTCTACGGCAGCAGGGGCTAGAGATGTATCGCTTAGACGATATTGGACATTTACCACTGCCCATCCCATCTCCATCCAAGGCAGTAACCGCAGAATTCTGGATTCTTTAGAACCACCAACCCAGCCACCCCCGTGGATGTAGATGAACACTGGCGCGGAACCGTCCGTACCACGTGGTAAGTAAAGATCTACATTATTATCTCGGTTATTAGCGGTGTGATAGGTAATGTTTGGTACCACGGTATACTGGTGCTCTAGGTTGGATGCCCAGACTTGCGTCTCACTGAGTTGTGCTAGTGCGCTAACTGGCAGTATGAGTAGTGTCGCCAAGGCAAACGCCGAGAATGTTCCGTTGCTCATCGTTATCTCCAATGGATCCGAAGGACTTTTCTAGCCTATTGGCCTCTTCGCTTTCAGCCCATCTTTTTGTTGAATGAAAGGAACTCCCTTAGAAATCCAGTCTGGAGCTGGTTCACCCTTCAGGTAGTGAGCGAACCACTGAAGAATACGGCCCTGGTAGTCCAGTTGGTTCTCTTTCTTTGCTAACCCATGATTCTCGCCGTCATAGGATAGCATTACCATCTGTTTCGCGAGGCGCCGCGCAGCATTGTAAAACTCTACACCTTGGTTGTATTCAACCGCGCCATCATTAGTACCAAACATCATCAACAGTGGTGTGTTCATATTCTGGATATGGTGCAATGGAGAGTTATTGAAGTAGGAATCGTAGTCTTCCCACCAAGGCACCTGCATGCGGCCCTGACTGATCTCGAAGATCCGAGCATCTGTGCCGCCGCTGTTCCAATAGAACGAGAGGTACATACTCATAAGATTCGTCAGAGGTGCTCCAGCGACTGCTGCTGTGAATAGATCATCTTGTGTGACGAAGAAGGTTGTTTGGTATCCGCCCCATGAATGTCCAATCAGTCCAATTCGCTCCTCGTCGATCATACCGGTTGCGACTGCCGCAGCGACTGCAGGACGTAGTGTTTCCACATTTGATTGCCCAGGGCGTCGATCTCGATACACGACATCCGGGCGGAGCACAAAGTACCCCTCATGGCTCCATATTTGGCCATTGTAGTAGCTGGTGGGATCAGGCACCTGGTACTGATGAAGCGACTGCGACAATAGCTCATAGTGATAAACGATCATCGGGTACTTCTGTCCTGGCTCGTAGTCAGCGGGGTAGAAGAGTGCACCCTGAAGCCTACGCCCCCATTCGTTCTCATAGTCGACGAGCTCTGATTTTCCCCACGCAAACTCACTCTGGAACTCGTTGGTTGTGGTTACCTGACGTGGGGCAGACAAGTCTGCTCCAGCCACGAAATAGTCTGGAGAATCGTTAAAGCGCTCTTGGCGAAGAACATAGACATCTGCGTTTTCCGCCTTCTGTAGGCGGCCTATTGATCTGTCTTCCCAGAGAAGCATCTCTGGATCGTCACCCGCCCGTGCGCGCGCATATCCTGCCTGCTTTGTCCACTCACCGTAGGTAGAGTAGTACAGCGGTTCGTCAGGACTGTATTCATCTGCATCCGGATCAAGATCTACGAGGCGATAACGAATTGATTGATCTGAACCAGAGGTGAGCGCACGACCACCTGATCCATCAAGATTGACTTCCCAGACATCCCATTGGTCATTGAGCAGAACCGCATCTTCACTCTCAAGAAAACCTGCGATACCAAACGGAGGCATCTGTTCTCGGGTTGGTGTCAGATCGAGGTTCACGAACTGCGTTGCAACATTCTCAGTGATATTTTGCTTTTCACCGGTGCGAAGGTTGTAGCTGTAGTAGTCCTCCCCTTCGAACCAGACCACGTAGCGGCCATTTGGGGTTGCCCCGAACTGTAGGGTGAGCCGGTCCTCAACCAGTGTTTTATCACCCGTTGCTACATTAATCGCGTACAGGTCAAAGAATTGCTGGCGGAACATCGCATCTGTGTCATAAGGACTCTCGTCGCGGCCAACAACATAGCTTCCGCCCTCAACCATAGATGTCAACTCGGTAAGATCATCACCAAGCTGGACGAAATTATTCTGATCTAAAGACCATGCAGAAAGGAAGTTTACTCGGCGGAGTTGCTGCTCCCGGACGCGCTGTTGAGGCACAGGATCGAGATCTAACGAATGCCATATTTCTACACCGGCAGGATCTAAATCTTCTTCTTCATCACCTTCACTCTCCTCCTCGGTATCTTCTTCCGACTCGGTTGCCGGCCGACGGTCTTGGATGCCTACAAATACGGTCGAGCCATCTTCTGACCATGAGAATGCACGAAATTCGACCATACGCATGGAGTTTGGGAAAGCGTTGTGTGTGCGAGGATCAAGTTCAAAGCTGTCTGGGTCGTCTTGATCAAGATCACGCCATGCTAAAGCGACGTGGGCCGTGTCCTCATACTCTTCGTCGTCAAACGTTTTTAGGACAGCCAGGTCAGCGGATTCTTCGCGCCACGAAAGGCTACGGTACGTTGCTGCATTGGTCTCGAGAGAGCGGAGTTGTCCGCTGCTCGGATCAAAAACTGATACACCATTACCGACTTGCCCATCTGCGTCTGTAGTAAGCGCCAGCAGGTGTCCTTCATCCTGCCAAGCGAATTCCGAGACATTACCAAAGCTCATTACCGAGCCGGTAGCCATCGTGCGAATTACGACATCGACGCCGTCACTCTCCTTGTCTTCGGGCTTGTAGCGTTGGATGGCGAGATATGCGCCATCATCAGAGAAGGAGAATGATTCGATGTGTGCGATTGTCTCTTGATCGCCAGTACTCAGGTTCAGTAAGCCCATCGAATTGTGAACCGGCTCATCAGCTTTCTGGGCGGCCTCTTGTTCCTCTGGGGACATCTCAATCGCATAGGCAAGCCATGCACCATCACTGCTGAACGCCGGCTGCGTAGCAAATGGAACGACTACCAGAGAGTCAGTGTCAGTGCGATGGATACGTAGTTCACCTTCGTCACTTACTCGGTTGATTAATACCGCAAGCCAGTTTCCGGATGGAGAAAGAACGCCGTTGCCTAGGCTCTCCCACTGGTCATAGTCGTCAGGGCCAAGAGTTGGCATATCTTGGGCTAGGACATTGGTCATACCTGCTGCTAGGCAGGCAAGAGACAGGGCGATGGTGGTTTTCCTGATCATGGCTTTGTTCCGCGTCGATGTTCTATGATCCAAAAGAGGCTGAAGGCAGGGTAGGGTGGGTGCAGGACATGGACAAGACTCAGCTGAGTTCCGAGCCTCTTTATCGATAGAAGTGTTTTCGTTGCAATCACTTACACGGGTATGATCCCCAAATTCTTGACGGATAGCGCCCGATAAGCAAAACCGTGCGCAGGTACAACACGTTGGTCTATATCTAGGAAGATGCCTCTCTAGGTTGCGGTCCAAGAGGTAGGAAGAGCAGAATCAAGTTATGTCTCTGATTCATAGCTCCGATTACTCACGACGTGCTTTCCTGGCTTTGGCGGGAGCAGGTCTCGAAGACACGTTCGAGTTAGCAGATGGCAGTACCGCAAAGAATAATGCTGAGATCGTGGCAGAGGCAGCGCATGCGATTGCCAGGATCTTAGAAGGCTCGTAGAGGATCTGGGTGAGGATCATTCTTCTGGTAGTGCCCCTACTGGTTCTGGGGTGCAGGCCACCGCCACCGGAACCAAGGGATATGAATACCCTCGATATGGAGGGGCGAACCTGGGTCGACCCCCTGACTGGTGAACCATTCACGGGTCCCTATGAATCGTATTACGAGAACGGTGATATCTATGAGCGTGGGATGTTCAGGGACGGGAGATTCGAGGGTCCGTTCGAGACGTTCTATGACAACGGTCAACTCTATAGGAAGGGTGCATTCAAAATCTGGACGCAAGCAGAGCTAGAAGAACAAAGACCGAGAACCAGATTGGATGGACCTTATGAGAGTTATTTCGAAGATGGTCGGTTGTGGACGAAGGGCACCTTCGAAGATGGGGTAGAGTGTGGTGAATGGTTTCAAGACGGTGAGAATCTGACGCACCCACCGTGTGTTAGTAGCTAGTACCCTCGTGACCTAGTCCCACAATCTCTGGACCTTTGAACTCAACCGCCAAACACTTCTCTCATCCGCTGTTTCGTGGTCTGGTCAGGCACGCGTCCGAAGCCGGCCTGGATGTTCTCTTCCATGTGTTCCGGGTTCGTTGTCTCAGTCAGTACGCACGTGACTGCAGGGTGTGCGAGAATGTATTTAAGCGAGAATTGTGCCCAACTCACGCAATCGAAGTCCGCGGCCCACGGCGGTAATTCGCGATCACTGACCTGACCGAAGTACGTGCCGTTCATAAACGGTCTGTTGATGATCACGCCCATGCCAAGGTCCTGAGCGAGCGGAAGAATCCGTTCTTCAGCGCGTGTTTCAATCACCGAGTAGTTGACGTGTACGAAGTCCGGAGATCCCGTTCTCATGAACGCTTCGAGCCGGTCGAAATTTCTATAGGATGAGACCGTGACTCCGATATAACGTGCTGCCCCCGAGTCCTTCATCTCCTGAAGTCTCGGCCAGTGAGATTGCAGCCCTCTGAGGCTCTCAACTTGGACTAGATCTATCGTGCGGCGACCAAACAGTCTCTCAGTCTGCTCTAGCTGTTGGATACCAGTTTCCTCACTGGGTGTATTGATCTTTGTCGCGAGGAAGATGCCGTCTCGTATATCGGGCTCAGCAAGCACACGCCCAAACTCGACATCGATGTCTGGGGTTCTCGGCGAAGTGTCCACAAGGCGACCGCCGTGCTCAAGCAGCATGCGTATCACTGCGGCTACGGGCTCCGTGCCCTCGGTCGGGATCTCGAGAACCGGCTTAGACGATCCCAAGCCGATGACTGGCAAGGACTCATCAGTCCCGGGGATCGTTCTCTCTGGCAACGATTGTTGTCCGAAGACGAGCCTCGGTTGAGTGAGCAACACACCGAGCCCGCCCAATTGAACCAAAAACTCACGTCGAGTGTTTTCGCTGAACATCGCCATCTTATTCCTCTCCAAGAGCAAAACTTTGATCTACTACCCCACCCATCGGATTCTCCAGATACGACCTGCGCCGTCATCCGACACATAGAGACTTCCTTCGGGTCCAACCTCGACCGCTACCGGTCGACCTGCAACGGTCCCGGACTCGGTAAGCCAACCGGTGGCAAAGTCGTCATACGAAATAGGCTGACCGTCCTCAACCTCGACTCTCACGACCTTATATCCGGTCCGTTCTGAGCGATTCCAGGATCCATGGAAGGCCATGAACAGATCACCACGGTATTCGACAGGGAACTGCTCATGGTCATAAAAGACCATCCCGAGGGGTGCGGAGTGCGCTTGCATCTCCAGTGCAGGCCCTACTTTCCCCACGCACCTTTGGGCGTCTGGGTATTCAGGATTCGGTAACCCATCCTCGTAGCAGTACGGCCATCCGTAGTGTTCGATAGAGCCACCAGGCACCAAGATGTTGAGTTCCTCTGCTGGAAGATCGTCCCCGAGGTTGTCGCGCTCGTTCTGACTTGCCCAGAGTTCGCCGGTTTCGGGGTGGAACGCGAGTCCGGCGGAGTTCCTCAGCCCCACACCGACCGTCTCTTCAAGAGATCCGTCTGCCTTGTAGCTGACGACGGCAGCCCGCCGAGGGTCAGCTTCCTCGCAGATGTTACAGCTCGAACCGATCGAGACGTAGAGACGATTGTCGGGACCGAATTCAATTTCCCGAGTCCAGTGACCTCCAGTCGGGAGGTCTGGGATGATCACGGTTTCTTCAGTAAACCCAGGTCCGGTCAAGCGAATGATCTGGTGGGTTTCGCCGATGTAGAGGTTTTCTTCGTGGAACGCCAGCCCGTAAGGTTGACTGAGTCCAGATACGATGACATTCGGATTCCCATCAGCTGTTCCATCTGCATTCAAGTCAAAACGTACGATCTCTCCGGCTGAAGAGCGTGCAGCATACAGCCGGCCATCAGGACCCAACTTGAGCATCCTGACACCTGATAGCCCTTCGGTGAAAATCGATACTTCAAAACCCTGCGGCACCTGCACTAAGTCATTATCAGATGCTTGCTCAGTGCCACTCGTCATCGCATCCATCGTGTCGGAGCATGCGAGTAGCACAATAACAGCTGCCGATATGTATAGCCTGAAACTCAGAGCCTCTCTCCTTTTCCAATAGGACATCGCAGGTAACATGCGACCCTAGTTCTCAAACACGCCAGTCGAGAGGTATCCCTGTGTATATCACCTGTGCATGCCGTACCTTATGAGCTAGCTCATAAGACCTAAGTCCAGGAACATGGTGTATCGCATTGATCACTAACAAAGCAGGTAAAATCATTAGATGTCCCAAGCTTCTTGCTCTTCTATCGATGGGTCTGATGGCGTGCTCTGGGAGTGTCTCACTAGATGAGTCGCCACCAAACATCGTGTATATCTTGGCGGATGATCTTGGCTACGGTGAACTGGGATCTTACGGGCAGACGCTGATCAAGACTCCCAATCTTGATCGGCTGGCTCAGGAGGGGATGCGATTCACGCAGCACTATTCAGGCAGCCCTGTATGTGCGCCGTCACGTGCGACCTTAATGAGTGGTAAGCACACAGGTCATGGACTTATCAAGGACAACTTTGAGCTTGGCGGGTGGCTAGATAGCGAAGAGTTCGGTCAGATGCCTCTTCCGGCTGGCTCTTTCACACTAGGTCGTATGCTTCAGGAAGTCGGGTACGTTACGGCGGCGATTGGGAAGTGGGGTCTCGGTGGGCCTGGATCCTCAGGCATCCCCAACGAGCAGGGCTTTGATTTTTTCTACGGCTATCTCGACCAAAAGCAAGCGCATAACTACTACCCGACGCACCTGTGGCGTAACCAGGTCTGGGATACACTGGGTAACGAGTATTTTTCTCCACATCAAAGGCTGGAGGGGAACCCTGATGATCCTGCCTCCTATGTGGAATTTACTGGGCGAGACTACGCCCAAGATCTTATGGCAGTAGAGGCTTTGGAATTCGTTAATACGCACAAGGATGAGCCATTCTTCCTCTATCTCCCATTCCCGATTCCGCACCTTGCACTCCAAGTACCGGATTCTGCGTTGACTGAATATGACGGGGCATGGGAGGAGGCTCCGTATATAGGTGATCAGTCATATCTACCACACCAAAGGCCAAAAGCTGCCTACGCTGCAATGATCACGCGGATGGATGCACATATCGGAGAGCTTTTGGCCCTGTTAGATGAGTTGGGTCTCGCTGAGAATACCCTCGTGATGTTCTCAAGTGACAACGGCACCACTTACACAGGAGGTGTTGATGCTTCTTTCTTTGAGAGCACTGCGGGACTTCGCGGTCTAAAGGGTTCTGTCTATGAGGGTGGTATCAGGGTGCCGTTTATCGCGCGTTGGCCTGGAATGATCGAAGCTGGTTCATCCAGTGAACACGTGTCTGCATTTTGGGACATTGTCCCGACACTCGCTGACCTGACAGGTGGTGTCGCACCTGATGATATCGATGGCATCTCATTGCTCCCCACATTGTTAGGTACCGGTCGGCAACAAGATCATGAAGCGCTCTACTGGGAGTACCATGGACTATGGAACGGTGCACAAGCTGTTCGTATGGGCGACTGGAAGGGCGTGCGGCTCGGTGGGCATTCTGCTGCTGATGCACCGATCGAACTATATGATCTGGCCAGTGACTTTGGGGAAACAAGTGATGTGTCTGCTGGGCACCCTGAGATTGTAGAACGTATAGCTGAGGTTATGGCTGGTAGAACTGAGTCTGAGATTCCGGGATGGAATTTCCCGGTGAGGGCAGCCGGCAATTAGACGGCTATCTAATAGATGTAGGTGATACCTGTTCTCAGCGTGGTATCCAGAGGTGAGGTACCGTCCGGTGGTCCGCTGTCGTAGCGCATATTAAATGATATCGTGAGCGCTAACTCATCCGTCACGGGCGTTGCAAGCCGAATTTTTCCAAGCATGCGAAGATCATTGAAGTCGTCATACTTGGGTTGCATGTAGGTCGTGGAGGTGATCACAAAGTCTTCGGTCGGTACCACGCGCAGCGTGAGAAAAGTGCTCCATCTGAGCGTGCTTGTGTTAACCGGGTGGACTGCATCTTCCGGGAGATTTAGGGCCTCGTGTTCGAGCACGATGGAAGCACCCATACCGAATTCTCCCCACTCTCCGCTTGCGAATGCGGTCCGAGCTCCTCCACCAAGGACCATTCTGAAGTCGAGCCGCTGAGACCTGTCATAGTTCAATTGGCCAAACCACTCAGGTGAGATGCGCCTCGTATAGAGGTAGGTCTTGCGGTAATGCAAGAGTCCTGACGATGCGAAGCGGCTTCGTCCCAAAAGTCCAAGCCCTCCATTCCCAACGACCAGTG
>CAWVZF010000022.1:0-26057 GCA_963934665.1 uncultured bacterium
TGCACATCGATAAGAAGAAAAAGTTTCCGGCAACTGCTCTTCTCAGGGCGCTAGGGTACAGCTCCGACGCTGAGATCTTCGAACTCTTCTATGACGTGACTCAGTTTAATCTCACTGGAAAGAAGGCGATCTCGACTGATGAGTTGCTGGGTAAGGTAGTAGCCGAGGATTTTGTTGATTTGGAAGCTGTTGATCCAGAAACTGGTGAGATCTTTTCAGAAGGTGAGATCGTCATTCAGAACGGTGAGGAAATAGACGAAGAAGTCATTGAGATTCTAGAGCGTCTTAAGGTAAAGAAGCTCAAGATCTACACGACAGATCGTCAGACCCCCCGGGGCGACAGCCCGATGATCAAGAACACGATCAAGAAGGATCCGACGGAATCTGAAGAAGAAGCATTATATGCGATTTATTCGCTTTTGCGTCCTGGTGATGCGCCCAATGTTCAAACGGCTCGTACAGCACTTGAACAAGTTTTCTTCAGTCCGAAGCGATATGACCTTGGTCGTGTAGGGCGCTATAAGATGAACCAACGTCTTGGCGTTGAACTGCCCAGCACGCAAACCATCCTGACCAACGAAGATTTTGTGTCTATTATCAGACACCTAATCGAGCTAAACGAAGGCCGAGGGTACACGGACGATATTGACCATCTCGGAAACCGCCGCGTTCGCACGGTTGGTGAGCTGATCGCGAACCAATTCAGTGTTGGCTTGAGCCGGATGGCGAGACTTGTCAAAGAGCGGATGTCTATCAACACCGATCCGACAAAGATCACCATTGATGAATTAGTGAATGCTCGTACGGTTTCTGCTGTGATCCAGGCTTTCTTTGGCTCGAGTCAGTTGAGCCAGTTTATGGATCAGACCAATCCTCTCGCGGAGATGACTCACAAGCGTCGTCTCTCGGCTCTTGGCCCGGGTGGACTAACCAGAGAACGTGCTGGATTTGAAGTGCGTGATGTCCACTACTCGCACTATGGACGGATGTGTCCGATCGAGACACCCGAGGGTCCGAATATTGGTTTGATCACTTCTCTGACAACCTATTCCAGGATCAACGACCTTGGCTTTGTGGAAACACCCTACAGGCGTGTGAAAAATGGTAAGGTCACAAAAAAGATAGAGTGGTTGTCAGCGAATGAGGAAGAAGAGGTGCGTATTGCACAGGCAAATGCGCCTCTAGGACCTAAGGGTAACTTTGAAAATGAGTTCGTACTTTGCAGAGCACGGGGAGACTTCCCGCTACTTCGCCCTGCGGATATCGATTATATGGATGTTGCACCAGACCAGCTTGTGTCTGTCGCGGCAGCACTAATTCCTTTCTTAGAGCATGACGACGCTAACCGGGCACTGATGGGCTCGAATATGCAGCGCCAAGCCGTCCCACTTTTGTATACGGATGCTCCACTTGTTGGAACGGGCCTAGAGGGTAAGGTAGCATCTGATTCAGGCGCAGTAATTACCACTCGTCGTGCTGGAAAAGTAGTAGAGGTAACGGCAGACGAGATAGTGATTGACACAGGAACCATAAAGCCTGGAAGTGCCGGACAACCTCTTGCAAAGCTTACCCAGTTTGATCGCTATCCACTCAAGAAGTTTTGGCGCACCAACCAGGATACAGCGATCAACCAGCGCCCCCTCGTGCAAGTGGGTGAAAAGGTCAGGCCTAGGGATATCATAGCTGATGGACCAAGTACTGACTCTGGTGAACTGGCACTCGGCCGGAACGTTCTGGTCGCATTCATGCCTTGGTACGGATCGAACTTTGAAGACGCAATCGTGATCAGCGAAAAATTAGTCAAAGATGACGTCTTTACATCAATCCACATCCAAGAGCTTGAACTGCACGTAAGGGATACAAAGCGAGGTATGGAGGAGATAACACGAGAGATCCCGAACGTCGCGGAGGAAAACCTAGTAGACCTCGATGAACGCGGAATCATCCGCGAAGGAGCGAGGGTTAAAGCAGGAGATATTCTTTCTGGGAAGATCACACCAAAAGGAGAGACTGAACTTTCGCCTGAAGAGAAGCTTCTGACAGCGATCTTTGGTGAGAAAGCTAAGGATGTTAAAGATTCATCTCTAAGGGTTCCTCCGGGCATGACCGGAACAATTATCGATGTGAAAATCTTCTCACGCCGGATCGATGACCCGCTGCTTGAAAAAGAGCACGGGGTAAAGATTGGAGATCTTAGGGGTCTTGAAAGATACGAGATCAAGCGCATCCAAGATGCTCGTGATGAGGAACTTCGTGAGATTTTGATTCGCCAAACGGTCAGTTTGATGCTGAAGAAAGGGACCGTTGAGCCGTTTATGGAAGAGGGCGCGAAGTTCACGAAGGACAATATTGAACAGATCAATTTCAAACAGGTCGATCTCCAAACATTCAAGTTACAGAATAAGTCAGCAGGTGAGCGCCTTCGGAGCGTAGTAGATGAGGCACAGAGGCGGATTGCGCGGATAAAGGAGAGCACGGAAGACCAAATCGATAAGGTCTTCCAGCCCGACGAACTTCCGCCAGGCGTGGTCCAACTTGTTAAGGTTTACGTAGCTGAGAAACGAAAAATCTCAGTGGGCGACAAGATGGCTGGACGCCACGGCAATAAAGGGATCATCGCAAGGATCGCACCTGAAGAAGACATGCCATTTCTACCAGATGGGACACCGGTGGAGATTGTTCTTAACCCACTAGGTGTGCCATCCCGAATGAATGTCGGTCAGATTCTAGAAACCCACTTAGGGTGGGCAGGGCGGGTTCTGGGTTTTGAGGCCAAGACCCCTGTATTCCAAGGTGCGACCGAGAACGAGGTCGGAGGATTACTTAAATTGGCCGGCCTTAAGTGGCTTCAAGACGCTTACGACCTAAAGGCCTCTCCTCCGGTGGGATTAGAGGACATCGAAACACTTGTAGCGGCAACAGGACAACTGCCAGTTGCCATGACTGGCCGAGGAGATGGGAACGGAAATGGTTCCGGGCCGCGTAGCGAGACACACGGAATTGGACAGTCATTAGATGCCTATTTGTCGCTTGATACAAGTAAGAAGCATAAGAAATTTTTTGATCAATTGGGAGCATTTCTTGTGGAAGCGGGAAGTGAACTCGCTGCACGTAAGGGAGAGAAATTCGCAAGCCTCTTCCCAGCGATCCAGAAACTGAAAGGTCGTTCCGCGATTCGGTCCGGCCTTGATGAAGCAGTCAATGAGTTAATGGAGCACTGCGAGGTTTTGCCTAATGGAAAAATTTGGCTCAAGGATGGGCGTAGTGGTCGCCGCTTCGATCATCCGGTCACAGTCGGCGCGGTCTATATGCTCAAGTTGAGCCATCTCGTAGATGATAAAATCCACGCACGCTCCATCGGGCCATACTCTCTGGTCACTCAACAGCCCCTGGCTGGAAAGGCGCAGTTTGGTGGTCAGCGCTTTGGTGAAATGGAGGTCTGGGCACTTGAGGCATACGGGGCTGCGCACACGCTTCAGGAAATTCTTACCGTCAAGTCAGATGATGTACAAGGCCGCTCGAAGGTTTACGAAGCAATCGTCAAGGGTGACAACCTTCCGAAGCCTGGTATACCGGAGTCATTTAACGTGCTCGTAAAGGAACTACAAGCTCTTGGTCTGAGTGTCACCTTGGGTGAGGAGAAATAAATGATTGATTTTCCTAGGACTAGGGATCAGGAGACCTCGGACTTCGAATTCATTCGAGTTCGGCTTGCTTCCCCCGATGAGATACGGAATTGGTCTTTCGGCGAGGTAGTGAAGCCAGAAACGATCAACTATCGCTCATTTAAACCTGAGCGAGACGGCCTATTCTGTGAGCGTATTTTCGGACCTGTGAAAGATTGGGAGTGTCACTGCGGTAAGTTCAAGAGGATTCGTTTTCGCGGACATGTCTGCGACCGTTGCGGTGTCGAGGTAACGTTGTCGAAGGTGCGCCGAGAGCGTATGGGTCATATCGACCTTGCGGTCCCAGTAGCCCACATATGGTTCTTTAAGACCCTGCCGAGCCAACTTGGCTATCTGCTTGGCATGTCATTGCGTGACCTTGAGAAGGTGATCTACTACGCATCATATGTCGTTACTCACCCGGGTAAACAGGATATTGATGGAGAACCTGTGGAATTCCAGCAACTCCTCGATGAAGACGAATATTATGACTTGCGCGTTAAGGCACGCGATGAAGGGGATGAGCAGTTCAAAGCAGACATCGGTGCGGAAGCTGCTCGGACGCTACTAGGGTTACTTGATACACCCGATAAGAAGATCAAGGATCGAAATACCGATGGTCGAGGCCTCGACCGGCTTGCTGAATGGCTCCGACATGAAATCGCTACAGAGACTTCGCAGCATCGTAAAAAGAAGAAGTTAAAGAGACTCAAAGTCGTTGATGCTCTTCGCAACTCTGGTAACACGCCCGAGAGTCGGAATCGCCCGGAGTGGATGATTCTTGACGTGATTCCAGTTATCCCTCCTGATCTGCGGCCGCTAGTTCCACTCGATGGCGGGAGGTTTGCAACTTCGGATCTCAATGACCTTTACCGAAGAGTCATCAACCGTAATAACCGGCTTAAAAAGCTGATCGACATGAAGGCTCCGGAGGTCATCCTCCGCAATGAGAAGCGGATGCTCCAAGAGTCTGTGGACGCTCTGTTCGATAATGGTCGGCGCTCGAAGGCCATACGGGGTCGTGGCAAGCGGCCGCTCAAGTCACTCAGTGACATGTTGAAGGGCAAGCAGGGACGTTTTCGGCAAAACTTACTGGGTAAGCGTGTGGACTACTCGGGCCGCTCAGTCATCGTAGTCGGCCCTGAGCTCAAACTCCACCAATGTGGGCTTCCGAAAGCAATGGCGGTTGAGTTGTTTAAGCCTTTCATCATACATGAGCTCGAGAAGCGTGGTGAGGCAGAGACAGTCAAGCGCGCAAAGAAGATTGTTGAGCAGAACGACCCAAAGGTTTATGAGGTTCTTGAGGATATAATCAAGGACCATCCCGTTCTACTAAATCGGGCTCCGACTTTGCATCGGCTGGGTATCCAAGCTTTCGAACCTGTCCTCGTCGAGGGTAAGGCAATCCGGATTCATCCTCTCGTGTGTGCGGCATTCAATGCCGACTTTGACGGTGACCAGATGGCCGTCCATGTCCCTCTCTCGTTCGAGGCACAACTCGAGGCCAGAGTCCTCATGCTGGCCTCAAATAATATCCTTCTACCATCTAATGGACGTCCGGTGGCCTCGCCGACACAGGATATGGTGATTGGGTGCTACTATCTCACCAATCCTGGACTCCGCATCACAGATCTTGAACGGTTGGCAGAAGATTCAAAAGCGCCAAAAGATCGTCGCGATAAGGCGGACGCAGAACTGGATGAGCTCTATAAGGATGCGCCTCGATTCTCTACCTATGGAGAGGTCGAGATGGCTCTTGCTCAGGAGTATCTGGTATTTGAGTCACCGGTTTGGTATTGGGTTGGGAAGCAGCACGGTGAGGAGAATGGTTACTGGGTCAGAACTGCCGCAGGTCGGGTACTTTTCAACTCGATTGTGCCTGATGAAATAGGTTTTTTGAACAAAACATTCGGCAAGAAAGAACTTGGAGACCTGGTATTTGATTGCTTTGAGAACACGGGTCTTGGAAAGACAACTGAATTTCTTGATCACTTAAAGAATTTCGGATTTGGCTACGCGACGATGGGTGGGATCAGCGTCGGAATCTCGGACCTCGAAGTGCCGCATGAGAAGGCAGAGATTTTGAAAGAGGCAGAGGAACAAGTTGCGCGGTTCCAGAAAGCCTATGGGAGCGGGTTTATCTCAAATGGTGAGCGCTACAACAAGGTCATCGATACCTGGACGCACGCTAACAACGATGTTGCGGATGCGATGGTTCAACATCTAGAACGCTCCAAAGATGGTTTCAATCCAGTCTACATGATGATGACGTCGGGTGCCCGTGGTAATAGGGACCAAATGCGCCAGCTTGCGGGCATGCGAGGCTTGATGGCAAAGCCACAAAAGAAGTTGACGGGTGGGATCGGTGAGATCATTGAAAGTCCGATTAAGGCGAATTTCCGTGAAGGGCTGTCTGTAGTTGAATATTTCATCTCCACCCACGGAGCCCGGAAAGGTCTGGCGGATACTGCACTGAAAACTGCTGATGCAGGATATCTGACAAGACGTCTAGTCGATGTTGCTCAAGACGTAACGGTTGCAGTAGAAGATTGTGGTACAATCCTCGGACTTGAGATGACCGCGCTGAAGGAAGGCGAGGATATCATCGAACCGTTGGCTGACCGGATTGTCGGTAATGCAGCCCTTGAAGATATCTACGACCCGATAGACGGTGAGCTTCTTGTTGAAGCTGGTGCGTTGA
Organism: uncultured bacterium; assembly: GCA_963934665.1. Taxonomy (GTDB): domain Bacteria; phylum Gemmatimonadota; class Gemmatimonadetes; order Longimicrobiales; family Gaopeijiaceae; genus UBA1142. The sequence continues at coordinate 6,367 of CAWVZF010000022.1, forward strand.
TTAAGGAGGAAGAGGCGAATCTCATCGAGGAAGCGGATCTGCAGATGGTTCGGATTCGATCAGTCCTAACGTGTGAGTCAAAGCGGGGAATCTGCCAGATGTGTTATGGTAGAAATCTGGCGACAATGAAGCCTGTAGATATTGGTGAAGCTGTGGGTATCCTCGCTGCACAATCGATCGGAGAGCCTGGTACCCAGCTGACACTGCGAACTTTCCATATTGGCGGAACAGCTGCGCGTATCGCCGCACAGACCAGGCGTATGTCGAAAATAGATGGAATTGTGGAGCTTGAGCGTGTTACCAGTGTGAAGACGCCTGACAAAGATCGGATCATCACTTCGCGCGAAGGACAAATTCTCCTTAAGACCAACGAGGGCAGTGTTCGGAGTCGTCTATCGGTTCCGTATGGAGCAACCCTAGCAGTCGAGGAAGGTCAGGCGATCAAATCTGGTGATTTATTGTTCAGTTGGGACCCATACTCAGAGCCGATCGTTGCAGATGCGAAGGGTATCGTTCAGTTCATTGACATTATTGACGAACAAACGATGCGTGAAGAAGTCGATGACTCCACCGGTCGTCGTCAGCCGACCATTATTGAGGATCGCGAGAAGAAACTTCACCCAACGATCCAAATCCAGAAGAAGACGAAAAAACGCGAGAAACAAAGGGAGTTTATTGTACCGGTTGGTGCTCAACTCACAGTACGGGACGGCGACGAGATAAATCCTGGTGACATCATTGCTAAGATTAGCCGTGAGGTGTACAAGACTCGTGATATCACAGGTGGCTTACCACGGGTGGCTGAACTTTTTGAGGCCCGTAGACCGAAAGATCCCGCCGTCATCACGGAGATTGATGGTGTAGTGTCTTTCGGGGGGATCAAGAGAGGAAAGCGCGAGGTTCACGTGACACCAGAGTTGGGCGATCATCGGACCTACCCTGTTCCGGTGGGTAAGCACATGCGAGTGCACGAAGAGGACCGTGTCCGAGCAGGGGACCGGCTGAGCGAGGGCCCGATCAACCCGCATGATATCCTCGCCATCAAAGGTCCCAGAGCAGTTCAGGAGTACCTGCTAAATGAGATCCAAGAGGTCTACAGACTGCAGGGCGTTAAGATCAATGACAAACACATCGGTGTGATTGTTAGACAGATGCTCCAAAAGGTGCGTGTAACGAACTCAGGTGAGACGGATCTTCTCGAGGGCGAGAACGTCGATCGATCAGAGTTCCGGTCTGTGAATGAGAATGCGATTCAAGAGGGCTCAAAGCCAGCGCGTTCTGAGCCACTGCTATTAGGAATCACGAAAGCTAGCCTTACGACCGAATCGTTCATTTCTGCAGCATCTTTCCAGGAGACGACCCGTGTACTTACCGATGCTGCGGTGCGGGGAGCTAATGATGAACTCAAGGGTTTGAAAGAGAATATTATAATTGGACATCTCATACCTGCCGGTACCGGTGCACATCGCTACCAATCGGTAGAGTTCATGGTTGAACAGTCCTACTATGACGAAGAGATCGTACCGCTTACGGAGGCTGGAGAATTGGTATCAGGGTTAGCCACAGTCGAGTAGTCACCTCGTGAACTTGGCTGGAAAGGTCCTTTGGTTATATGCCGGATCTACCCCAGACCTGAGGTAAAATGGGGGCTTTCTGGAAAGTCAGAGGGCCCTCATTTCCAATTTTCTATAGAACCCAAAACTTTCTAAGGGTAGTGGGGCACAAATCTGGGCACAGCTCTTCTTTCGAACATTGACTAGTGAATCGTACCCGAACCCCTAAAACACCGCTCAATGAAGCGGAATTCCCCGTTGACACCATCTGAGCCCTTTTCTATTTTTTTCTGCTGTAGTTGAAACGGGTACTCTCAATAAAAGTGAGTCACCCTTCGATGCGCCGAGAGGCGCGTTTTTTTTCAAGATCATGAGGTTACGGACTACCACCTGATGCCAACGATCAATCAGCTAGTTAGGAAGGGCCGAAAGGCAGTTCAAAAAAAGAACAAAGCTCCGGCCTTACAACGTAATCCGCAGAAGCGGGGGGTATGCACGCGTGTATATACTACAACTCCAAAAAAGCCGAATTCGGCATTACGGAAAGTAGCGCGAGTGCGCCTTACTAATGGTTTTGAAGTGACTGCGTACATCGGAGGAGAAGGTCACAACCTTCAGGAGCACTCTATCGTCCTCATCCGAGGTGGTCGTGTGAAAGACCTTCCAGGTGTACGGTATCATATCATACGGGGCACGCTCGACGCATCTGGAGTAAGTGACCGAAGGCAGGGTCGCTCCAAATACGGTGCTAAGCGGCCAAGGTAGGGCTGATTTCCGATGAGTCGCCGTTCGCAAGCTGAAAAGAGGGTAACCCCTCCCGATCCTCGATTTCAATCTTCTACTGTCACGAAATTCATCAATAACTTGATGCTTGACGGCAAGAAATCAGTGGCAGAAAAAATCTTCTATGATGCGCTTGAAATGCTTGAAAAGCGTTCTGATCAGTCAGGCTTGGAGGCTTTTGAACAGGCATTGAATAATGCTAAGCCGGCTCTCGAAGTGAAAAGTCGCAGGGTGGGCGGGGCGACGTACCAGGTTCCGATTGAGGTTCGACCAGAACGGCGAACGGCGCTTGCTACGCGCTGGCTTATAGGATTCGCACGAGCCCGATCTGAAAAGAGTATGGCGGAAAGACTAGCGGGAGAGTTTTTAGCCGCGAGTCGTGGTGAGGGTAATACAATAAAAAAGAAAGAAGACACGCACCGGATGGCAGAGGCAAACAAGGCGTTTGCCCACTACCGCTGGTAGAGATCAACACAAGGATTCAAAGACGAAAAGTTTGGGACGCGATGGCCTCTCTATTACGGCAGAGGCCCTCTCCGATCATAGGAGCACGGATGACTGTTGACCCTTTAGAGGGTTACAGCGGCGAATGTCGTGCTCTTTTTTTATGCCCAAAGGCGATGATGAACTTAATACTCAAGATAGAAAAAGTTGGGAGAGAAGGACCCAGATAGATGCCTAGGATCACCCCACTGCCACAGCTTCGAAATATTGGCATTATGGCTCACATTGATGCCGGTAAGACGACGACTACCGAACGTATCCTGTTCTATACAGGACGCGTACACCGGGTAGGTGAAGTACACGATGGCGCCGCGACTATGGACTGGATGGAGCAAGAACAAGAGCGTGGGATCACGATCACATCTGCTGCAACTACCTGCTATTGGCATCGTTTAGATACTGATTACCGGATCAATATCATCGACACCCCCGGTCACGTAGACTTCACAGCTGAAGTTGAGCGTTCCCTGCGTGTACTAGATGGTGCGGTCGCTGTTTTCTGTGCTGTGGGTGGTGTCGAGCCACAGTCTGAAACTGTTTGGAGACAGGCAGACCGCTACACCGTGCCGAGGATTGCCTTGGTAAACAAGATGGACAGAATCGGTGCGGACTTTGGGAACGTCGTAGAGATGATGAAGGACCGGCTAGGTGCGAACGCATATCCTGTGCAGTATCCCCTTGGCGAGGGGGAGCTGTTCACAGGGGTAGTGGATATCGTAGAGCGTAAATCTATCATTTACGAAGATGAAATGGGCTCACAGTTCGCAGAGAGTGGGGTTCCAGACGGCCTTAAGGATAAGGTTGAAGAGCTGCGGCACCAGTTACTTGAAGCGGCGATTGAGCACGATGATGACTTAATTGAGAAGTACCTGAGTGGAGAAGAGCTTACAAATGATGAATTCCGGCATGCCATCAGGGCGGCAACTATCAAAGGGGCCCTGTTTCCTGTCTTCTGTGGCTCTGCTTTCAAGAACAAAGGAGTTCAGGCCCTTCTTGATGGTGTGATTGACTATTTGCCATCACCGGTTGACGTCCCAGCGATTCAGGGGCATCTGCCTCAGCATGATGAGACCCTTGAGAGTCGTGAACCGGATGATGATGCTCCTTTCTCGGCTTTGGCTTTCAAGATTGCCACCGACCCGTATGTCGGAAAACTGACTTTTTTCCGCGTGTATTCAGGTTCGCTCCCTTCGGGTAGCTACGTGTACAATGCGACCAAGGGCAGAAGAGAACGAGTTGGCCGGATTCTTCAGATGCACGCTAATAAGCGAGAAGAGCGGGACGAGGTGTTTGCCGGTGATATTGCTGCAGCAATTGGTCTCAAGGCCGTAAAAACTGGAGACACACTCTGCCTTGAAACAGACCAGATTATCTTGGAGGCGATGAAATTCCCGGAACCAGTCATAGCGGTTGCCATTGAGCCCAAGACGAAGGCTGATCAAGACAAGCTAGGTAGTGGTCTCGGGAAGCTTGCCGAGGAAGACCCAACCTTCCGTGTCCATACAGATTCAGAGACAAACCAGACGATTATCTCCGGCATGGGTGAACTTCATCTCGAGATCATCGTAGACCGCCTCAAGAGGGAGTTTGATGTCGAGGCGAATATCGGTAGGCCGCAGGTAGCTTATAGAGAGACAATTCGAAGTCGGGCGGAAAAAATTGAAGGTAAGTTTGTGCGCCAGAGTGGGGGACGTGGACAGTACGGCCACGTGGTAATCAACATTGAACCTAGCGAGCCGGGAACAGGCTTTGTTTTTGAAGACAAGGTGGTTGGTGGAAATATACCACGTGAGTATATCAGTTCGGTTGAGGCGGGTATTCGCGAATCGCTTGATTCAGGGGTGCTAGCTGGTTACCCAATCATCGATGTGAAGGTCGAGCTTATTGATGGATCTTATCACGACGTGGACTCCAGTGAGATGGCATTCAAAATCGCCGGATCCCTGGCACTCAAGAATGGAATTAAAAAGGCAACCCCCGTTCTTTTAGAGCCTGTTATGGATGTTGAAGTCGTGACGCCAGCTGACTACATGGGTGATATCATTGGGGACTTGTCAGCGCGCAGAGGGAAAGTTGGTGGCATGACTGAGCGGGCCGGTGCACGAGTCATTGGAGCGTCAGTACCTTTGGGCGAGATGTTCGGTTACTCAACTACGCTTCGATCACTAAGCCAGGGCCGGGCAGTATTCACTATGCAGTTTGCGCATTATGAAGAGGTGCCTAATTCAAAGGCGAGTGAGATTATGACTGCTAATGGTAGTGGACATTAAATGACTGACCGAATTCGGATTCGATTGAAGGCTTTTGATCACTGGGTGGTTGATCAAACTGCCGCGGATATTGTGCGCACAGCTCAAACTTCTGGTGCGACGGTCCGGGGCCCTATTCCGCTTCCGACTCGTCGTCAGCGTTGGACAGTTCTGCGCTCACCGCACATCGACAAAAAAAGCCGAGAACAGTTTGAATTGAGGACACACAAGAGACTTATCGACATCGTCGATAGCCGCCCACAGACGATTGACGCGCTAACCAAACTCGATCTTCCAGCTGGTGTGGACGTCGAGATCAAGGTTGACTGAGGGAGGACTTCGGATATGCCTGGGTTGATCGGAAAGAAAATTGGTATGACGCGCATCTTCAGTGAAGAAGGGTTTCAGGTACCGGTAACTGTGATCGAAGCTGGTCCATGCCCTGTCGTTCAGGTAAGATCGGAAAATCGAGATGGATACCATGCAATTCAGCTTGGGTTCGATTCCAAGAAGGCAAAACGCACGTCACAGGCAGAGACCGGACATGCTGCGACTGCAGGCTTGGAATTAGCCCCCCGCCTCCTGCGCGAATTCCCAATCGAAGACGGTGTAGAGTACGAGGTGGGTCAGGAGCTTACAGTAGAGCAATTCGAAGCCGGCGACCGGGTCAAGATCACAGGCCGATCCAAGGGACGGGGTTTCCAGGGGGTCGTTAAGAGGCATGGATTTGCCATGCGACCCGCGTCACATGGACACCCAATGTCACGTATCCCAGGTTCGATGGGTCCTGGAACAGATCCATCGCGGGTTATTAAAGGCAAGAAACTTCCAGGGCGTATGGGTGGAACACGTACAACAATAAGAAACCTCCAAGTTGTGCGTGTTGATGAAGAAAGAAACCTTCTTTTTGTTAAGGGTGGCGTTCCGGGTGCGCGGAATGGCTACGTTTTGGTCTCAAAATGACGGCGATATTCAAAGCCCCCTATTACAAGGCTGACGGTAAGAAAGGAAGGGCCCGAACACTTCCTGGTCCGCTCTTTAATGGTGTTGTGAATGAGGGTGTGGTTCATCAGGCGGTAAAGGCCTATCTCGCGAATCAGCGACAAGGTACTTCTGCTGCCAAAACGAGGTCAGCTGTCGCTGGTGGTGGTCGCAAGCCTTGGCGTCAGAAAGGCACAGGTCGTGCCCGAGCGGGAACGATCCGGTCTCCGATCTGGGCGGGCGGTGGTGTCGCTTTTCCTCCGATCCCGCATTCTTGGCGGCAACGACTTCCCAAGAAAGTCAGGACGCTAGCTAGGCATTCTGCACTCAATGACAGGGCGGAGAATGACCGAGTGGCAATAGTGGATCTGCCTGAGATGCAGTCTCCGAAGACTCGTGACCTTATCGCATTCATCAGTGCTATAGATGTACCTGGTAAAGTGCTTCTCCTTACTGACGGCGTAAATAAGAATTTATACCTCTCGTCTCGGAATCTTCCGTTAGTCTCAGTGGTTCCTTTCGGGGACGAGTCAGTCTACGACGTTCTTTGGGCTCACACCGTTGTGATTGAGAGGAGCGCGTTGGAGACCAGCTCCAGCCTTAATGAATCTGAAGAGAGAGACCCTGAACTCGATTCCTCTAACGAGGAAGGTGACAATGCGTGAGGCTTACGATGTGATTTACGCTCCGGTCATCACCGAGAAGAGTTCCGATCAGATGGAGTCTTCGAACATCTACACATTCATCGTAAACGAAGACGCTAATAAGATTGAGATTGGTCAAGCGATAGAGAAACTCTGGGACGTGACTGTTAGGGATGTCAGGACCATGAGGTATTCAGGTAAGACAAAGCGATCCCAGATGGCTCGTTTGGCTCGCAATGCCACTCCGGGCCGTCGTTCTTCCTTTAAGAAAGCGATTATACAATTAGCGGAAGGTGATCACATTGAGCTTTACGAGGCAGGCTGATCATGGGTATCAAGAAATTTAAACCGATCACCCCTGGTCAACGCACGCGTTCAATCCTTGATAACGAAGTGATCACAAGAAAAGGACCCGAACGTTCTTTAACTGAGTCGCTCAGCTCCAGTGGTGGCCGCAATCACCATGGTCATATCACCGTTCGCCGTAGGGGAGGTGGACATAAGCGCAAATACCGCCGAATTGACTTCAAGAGAAACAAGCTGGATGTGTCAGGTGTGGTGGCTCACATTGAATACGATCCCAACCGCTCCGCGAATATCGCTTTGATACATTACGCTGACGGAGAGAAGCGCTACATCTTGCACCCCAAGGGGCTCAAGGTTGGTGATCAGGTTATCGCAGGACCAAAGGCGGATATACTTGTTGGGTCTGCAATGCCACTTGAACTCGTGCCGCTTGGCACTTCTGTGCATAACGTAGAGCTCAAGTCCGGGAAAGGTGGCCAGCTCGCGAGGTCAGCAGGTGCTTCTGTTCAGGTCGTAGCTAAGGAGGGGGCATTCGTAACGGTGCGCCTCCCGTCTACTGAAGTAAGGCGGATCCGAAAAGAGTGTATGGCCACGATCGGCGAAGTTGGAAACTCTGACCATGAGTTGACTGTGATTGGCAAAGCAGGTGCCAATCGCTGGAGGGGTAAGCGTCCTAAGGTACGGGGTGTTGCAATGAACCCTGTTGACCATCCCCTAGGGGGTGGTGAGGGTCGTGCCTCAGGGGGGCGTCCTCCTGTATCCCCTTGGGGGAAACCGGAGGGTCGGAAGACTCGCAATAAGAAGAAGGAATCAACTAAATATATCGTGCGCGGTCGTAAGCGCGGCAAAGCAACGAAGTAGGAGTAATGTATGCCTCGTAGTGTAAAGAAGGGCCCGTTCATTAATGAGAAGCTTCTTCTCCGTATTCAGGTGATGAATGCTCGGAATGAGAAGAAGGTCATAAAGACATGGTCCCGGGCATCTACCATCTCTCCGGAATTCGTGGGGCACACGTTGGCTGTACACAACGGTAATAAATTCATCCCTGTGTATATCACGGAGAACATGGTTGGACATAAGCTCGGTGAGTTCGCACCAACACGTCTATTTCGTGGGCATGGCGGAAGATTTTCCGACAAGCGGTCCGGGCCGAGTTAAGGCTTATGAAAGCTAGAGCAATAGCGCGATACGTTAGAATGAGCCCTCGAAAGGTTAGGCTGGTTATTGACCAGATCCGAGGGAAATCTGTGAATGAAGCATACGGGATTCTCCAGTATTCCAAGAAAGGAGCCGCGGAACCAGTAGGGAAAACCCTTCGCTCCGCGGTAGCAAATGCACAGGTCAAGTCACAGGATGGTGGCGCTTTGGTTGACATTGATGATTTAATGGTCCGTCAGGCCTATGTCGATGAGGGTCCTACTCTCCGCCGTTGGCGCGCACGCGCACAGGGCCGGGCTTCGCCGATCCGCAAGCGTACGAGCCACATCACAGTGGTTGTCGACGCAAAGGAAGTTTAGGAGATATGGGACAGAAGACTCACCCAACTGGGTTCAGACTCGGGATCGTCAAAGACTGGACATCACGCTGGTATGCTGAACGAGATTTCCCGCGTCTACTCAAGGAAGATGAGACAATCCGGAAGTACCTCCGGCGGCGGTTAGCCCATGCTGCATTAGCTCGTGTGGACATTGAAAGGAAGCCTAGCAAGATCGTGGTCACCCTTCATACTGCTAGGCCTGGGGTTGTGATTGGGAAGCGCGGGGCTGAGGTCGATAAGTTACGTGAAGAACTTGCGATGCTCACTAATGCAGAGATTTCTGTTAACGTCGAGGAAATAAAACGCCCCGAAGTAAATGCGTATCTCGTTGCGGAAAACGTTGCGCATCAGCTTCGTCAGAGAATCTCATTCCGACGTGCGATGAAACGTGCTGTTCAAGCTGCTGTCCGTTCCGGTGCGAAGGGAATCAGAATCCAATGTGCCGGTCGTTTGGGTGGAGCTGAAATTGCCAGGACTGAAGGTTATAACGAGGGTAGGGTTCCCCTGCATACGTTGCGCGCAGATATCGATTATGCTCAGGTGCCGGCATTCACAACCTATGGCTGTGTAGGCGTAAAATGCTGGATCTTCAGCGGTGAAGTCGTCGAAGATCGCAGAGGGCGTACCTACTCCACAGGGAGTTCATAGATAGATGCTGTCGCCAAAGCGAGTAAAGCACCGGAAGACCCATAAAGGCCGGATGCGAGGCATGGCTCATCGTGGTAGTAAGGTGTCTTTTGGTGAATATGGGCTGCAGGCGCTTGAACCAACCTGGATCTCTAACCGCCAGATCGAATCAGCCCGTGTCGCGATGACCCGCCATATCAAGCGCGGAGGTAAGGTCTGGATTAGAATTTTTCCAGACAAACCCATTACGCAGAAACCTGCCGAGACTCGAATGGGGAAAGGGAAGGGGCACCCTGAGGGCTGGGTTGCGGTGGTCAAGCCCGGACGCATCATGTTCGAGCTAGAGGGAGTCGACGAAGTGACTGCGCAGCGAGCAATGGAACTTGCAGCAGCGAAGCTCCCGATCAAGTGCCGTTTCGTGGCCCGTGACCGGCAACTGTAGGGAGAGAAAATGAAAGCTGAAGAAATCCGTGACTGGGATGAAGTCGAGATTGAGGCGAGGCTAAAGGAATTGAGAGAAGAGAAATTCAAGCTGAGATTTCAGCTTTCGATGATGGAACTTGAAAATCCTAATCTTTTCCGACAAGTCAGACGGGATATCGCCAGGCTTGAGACGGTCAAGAAGGAACGTGAATTGGCTGTCGCAGAGTCCAACCACATACCGGAAGGCTCATGAGCGAAGAAGCTAAGAGTGATAATGGCATGGAGCACCTACAAGACACAGTTAGCCCTGCTGATTCAGCGGAGCCCCCTTCAGTGGAGATGGATGTTAGCAATGACCGTGGCCACAGAAAGGTAAGAACGGGTGTCGTTGTTGGAGATAGGGCGGACAAAACAATTACAGTGATGGTGGAGCGACGCTTCTCTCATCCCCTTTATGGGAAGGGTGTGAAGCGCAGTAAACGGTATCATGTCCACGATGAGAGCAATGCTTGCAGAGTTGGAGATACAGTGCGGATCGTTGAGACCCGACCTTTATCGAAGACGAAACGTTGGCGCTTGCTCGAGACGCTTGGGCAAAAGGCCTAAGGGCGAGATAGAGGAACTGAGTCATGATCCAACAGGAATCGATCCTCAGGATTACCGACAACACGGGTGCAAAATCAGCGCTTTGCATCAGGGTTCTGGGTGGTTCGAAACGCAGATATGCGGGGGTTGGAGATGTGATTGTTGCAACCATAAAGGATGCAATCCCGAATGCCGCAATAAAAAAAGGTGAGGTAGTGGAAGCTGTTGTAGTGCGGACTGCAAAGGAGACAAGACGTAAGGATGGCAGCTACATCCGATTTGAGGACAATGCAGCAGTGCTGATCAACCAGCAGGGCGAGCCCCGTGGTACCCGTATCTTTGGTCCCGTCGGGCGCGAGCTACGTGAAAAGAAATATATGAAAATTGTTTCCCTTGCTCCTGAGGTGCTCTGATGCCTAGTGCGAAAAATCAGATCATGAAAGGAGATAGCGTCCGTGTCATTCGTGGTAATGATCGTGAAACAGAAGGGAATGTTCTCGAGGTGATCAAAGACACCGACCAAGTCCGTGTCGAAGGTGTGAACATGCGTAAGCGCCATACGCGGCCTAGTGAGGCAAATCCTGATGGTGGAATCATCAGTTTTGAGGCTCCGATAAATATTTCAAATGTGATGCTAATCGACCCAGCAACAGATGAGCCGAGTCGGGTGCGGGTTCGGATAGAGGAAGATGGAACTAAGGAGAGGATTGCGGTCAAGAGCGGCAATCCCATCCCAAGGCCACAATAACTTTGCTCTTGAGTATCTAGGCAGATCATGGAACCGCGTCTAAAGACTCACTACGAGAATCATGTCCGCCCCAAACTGCGTGAGGAATTTGGGTTCGTGAACCCACATCAGGTTCCTAGTGTGGTTAAGGTGGTATTGAATGTTGGCGTGGGAGACGCGTCACGAGATCACAAGTTACTCGAGAGTGCAATTGATGAACTGGGTATCATCTCTGGGCAAAAACCGCTTATGAATCGAGCCCGCAAATCAATCTCGAATTTCCAACTCCGAGAAGGGATGCCTGTTGGAGCTTCAGTGACTTTACGGCGAGAGAAGATGTGGTTCTTCCTGGATCGTCTGATCAATACGACAATTCCTCGTATTAGAGATTTTAGGGGACTTAAGTCTCGCTCGTTCGACGGTCGTGGTAACTACACCATGGGTATCCGTGAACAGATTGTTTTCCCTGAAATTGATTATGACAATGTGCGAAAGATCCATGGTATGGATATTACCGTGGTTACATCTACGAATGACGATGCTGAGGGACGCGCCCTGCTACGTGAGCTGGGCTTCCCCTTCCGCGGCACTGTACCAGTTCAGATCAGTGCAACTGCTTAAATAGAGAGAACTCCGAATGGCCAGAAAGGCGCTCGTCGAAAGGACAAAACGGACTCCAAAATTTGGGGTCAGGCAACGTAATCGTTGCCAACGATGCGGTAGACCGCGTGCTTTTCTCCGCAAGTTTGGGATATGCAGAATTTGTTTCCGAGAAATGGCACTTCGGGGGGAGATCCCTGGTGTCCGCAAATCGAGTTGGTAAGGGAGTATCAATAAGATGATGACCGATCCTATCGCGGACATGCTGACACGCATCCGGAATGCAGGACAGGCAGCCCACAAGTGGGTGGATGTACCTGTATCTAAAATGAAGATCGAGATGGCCAAGCTATTGCAGGAGAGTCATTTCGTTCACGGACACAAAGTCCTTGCCGATGGCCGTTTCGGGGTGCTGCGCATTTACCTTAAGTACCATGAAGAAAGACCTGTCATCCGCCACCTTGAACGCATCTCGCGTCCGGGGCGACGGCACTACGTCAGTAAAGATGAAATTCCTCGTGTTAGGAATGGTCTTGGGATGGCCATCCTCTCAACATCAGGAGGGATGGTATCTGATCGCACCGCTCGCCAGCAGGGTGTAGGTGGCGAAGTCTTGGCGCTCGTCTGGTAGAGCGGAAACGAGAGAGAACGAAACCATGTCACGTATTGGGAAGATGCCCGTTTCACTCCCTAAGGGAGTCGAGGTCACTGAAGCGGAAGGCACGCTAAGCGTTAAGGGACCGAAAGGGTCACTGACTATGGAATTTCACCCGGATATGAAGATCGTAATAGAGGATGACGAACTACGTGTCGAGCGACCCTCAGATCAGAAGGAACACAGGGCTTTGCACGGGCTTACACGTTCACTAATCCAGAACATGGTAATCGGGGTAACCGATGGATTCACTAAGACGCTTGAGATCATCGGCGTGGGTTATCGCGCTGACCCCAAGGCTAGTGGGATAACACTTAAGTTGGGCTATAGTCACTCCATCGACTATTTACCGGATAACGGGATAACGCTTGAGTGCCCAAACCAGACAACAATTGTAGTGCAGGGTATAGATAAGCAAAAAGTCGGACAGGCCGCAGCTGAGATCCGTTCGTTCCGGCCTCCTGAACCTTACAAGGGAAAGGGCATCCGTTACCAGGGAGAACATGTGCGACGCAAGGCCGGTAAGACAGCTGGAGCGGGCGTATGATTAAGCAGAGTAAGCTAAGGAAAAGCAGAAGTCTCCAACGTATGCGCAGGCACCACCGCGTAAGAGACAAGATCAGAGGCACGGCGCAACGCCCTCGCCTGGTTGTGTTTCGCTCACTCAAGAACATTGAGGGACAGCTTGTCAATGACGATCTTGGTCGGACATTGGTCGGTCTCTCCACACTATCGGAAGAACTCATGGGGTTTAGCGCAGAGAGCAAGAATCCGCGAGTTGAGCATGCGCATGCAGCTGGAAAATTACTGGCTGAGCGTGCTAAGAAGCAGGGAATCGACACCGTGGTTTTCGATCGCGGTGGATACAAATACCATGGTCGGGTAAAGGCTTTTGCCGAGGGTGCCCGTGAGGGAGGTCTGAAGTTCTGATGCCGAGGGATTCAAAGAAGAAAAAACAAAACAGGAATCGAGACAGTGATCTCGTTGAGAATGTCATTTTTATCAATCGAGTCGCGAAAGTCGTGAAGGGTGGTAGGAGGTTCTCTTTCTCTGCTCTTGTCTCGGTTGGAGACCGAAAGGGGAATGTTGGGATTGCGCTTGCAAAGGCGAACGAAGTTGCTGAAGCGATCCGAAAATCTTTTGAGCAAGCTCGCAAGAACATGGTGAAAGTACCTGTCCAGAATGGGACACTACCGCACGAGATCATCGGTCGCTGGGGGGCTGGAAGAGTTCTTATGCGTCCGGCAGCTCCTGGTACAGGTGTGATTGCGGGAGGTCCGGTACGTGCGGTGCTTGAGGCTGCAGGAGTGAGTGATGTTCTTACAAAGAGTCTCGGCACGAACAACCCGATTAACGTTGTACGAGCAACCATGAACGGTTTGAGCGAATTAGTTACAGCTGAACAGGCAGCTGAAGAGCGTGGAGTACCAGTCGAAGCTATTGGAGTGGTCCACCGTGGCTAAGAAGAAGAAGCAATCCATGCTGAAAATCACCCAGACGCGTAGTGGTATAGGGCGTCAGGACAAGCATCGTCGTACCCTCCGAGCATTAGGGATAAAACGCCATCAACAGAGTGTGGTTCACGAAGATTCACCCGCCATCAGAGGTATGATTAGTCAAATCTCCTTTATGGTGGATGTACATGAGGTAGAGGGTTAATACATGGCAGAGCTACACGATCTTACTCCCAACTCAGGTTCAAGCCGGAATCGTAAGCGTGTTGGGCGGGGGCCCGGCTCAGGCTCGGGCAAGACTTCAGGTCGGGGTCAAAAAGGTCAGAAATCGAGATCCGGTGGTCGGATTCGAAGAGATTTTGAGGGTGGTCAGATGCCTCTTGCGAGGCGGATCCCCAAGCGAGGCTTTAAGAATTTCAACCGTGTTGAATATCAGGTTGTGAATATCCGGGATCTTGAACGTTGTGACGGAGACATCAACCCTGATTCTCTAAAGCAAGCAGGTCTGATTAGATCTCTTCGGAAACCGGTCAAGATTCTTGGTCAGGGGGAGGTTGATCAGGCTTTCTCGGTTACTGCGCACAAATTCAGCCAGAGTGCCCAGACAAAGATTGAGGCTGCAGGTGGCAGTGTCTCAGTGATCACGGCAGGTGTGGGGGAAGCTTCGTAGCGTGTCGACTCCTGCGAAAAACGTAGCCGGCCTTTTCCGCGCTCCCGAGCTCAAGGAGAAGATCCTCTTCACCTTGTTCATCCTCTTGATCTATCGGCTCGGATCACACATTACGGTTCCTAGTTTAGATGTCGGTGCTCTACGACAGCAATTCGGTGCGCTCCAGGACACCTTCTTCGGCATCTACGACATGTTTGTTGGGGGAGGGTTGTCTCGTGCTACAATCTTGGCACTGGGGATTATGCCCTACATCTCGGCGAGTATCATGTTTCAATTGCTCGCAGCGGTTTTCCCAACGATTGAGAAGCTCCAAAAAGAGGGTGAAGAGGGCCGTAAGAAACTGACCCAGTGGACTCGGTATACCACAGTCGTTTTGTCTGCTGCTCAGGCTTATGGTTATTCGGCCTTTCTCCAGGCGATTCCAGGTGCCGTCACTAGCCCAGGCTTCTTATTCACATTCACGACGGTTACGACACTTACGGTTGGCGCACTTTTCGTGATGTGGCTCGGAGAGCAGATCACCGAACATGGAATTGGTAATGGTATGTCTCTGATGATCTTTTTCTCGATCATCCAGACTTTCCCGGCAGCTGTTGTGCGCACTTGGGAATCATTCCGGCTCGGAGAGATCGGTGCCTTTGCACTTGCCGCTCTTGTGGCAGTAGTTGTAGGTGTAACAGCAGCAGTGGTAGCCATGACTTTGGCCTCCCGAAAGATACCGGTGCAGATCCCACGGAAGGTTGTCGGACGTGGGCGTGTCCGAGAAGGTCAAAAGAGCTTTATCCCACTGCGTGTAAACTCTGCAGGTGTGATGCCGATTATTTTTGCTCAATCCTTCATTGTGGTTCCAGGAACGGCAGCAGCGTTTGTTGATTTGGGCCCATTGAATATCATTAACGAAATTTTTGCACCCCAAACTTGGGCATACTATATCACCTACGGGTTATTGATCGTCTTCTTCACGTACTTTTATACCGCAATCATATTTAACCCAATTGACCTGGCTGAGAACCTAAAGAAGCAAGGTGGATTCATTCCAGGTGTTAAGCCGGGCGCTCGTACTGCAGAGTACATTGATCGGGTGCTTACTCGTGTGACACTACCCGGTTCTTTCTACCTTGCGATTGTAGCGCTCGTACCCTTTTGGATTTTTGATGCTTTCAATATCACGACCTTCTTCTTCGGTGGGACGAGCCTCCTGATTGTCGTAGGAGTTGGGCTCGACACAGTTCAGCAAGCTCAACAACATCTGATGCTTCGCCACTATGATGGTTTTATGAAAAAGGGTCGGGTGAAGATGCGTGGCCGCCAACGGTACATGTAATGGTCGTTATCCTCCTGGGCCCACCGGGCGTAGGGAAGGGCACTCAGGCGGTACGACTCATCGATTCTGTGGGGGGTGAGCACATATCGACGGGCGATCTTTTGCGAGAAGCTTGCCGGGACGGAACCGACCTAGGTTTAGAAGCCCAAGAGTTCATGGATAAAGGCGAATTAGTGCCAGACTTGTTGATTTTGGATTTAATTCGAGATCATCTCAGCGACACGGATTCTGAAACCAGCATAGTATTCGACGGATTTCCTCGCACAATTCCGCAAGCTGAGGGCCTTGACCGTGTTCTTTTAGACGTTGCGCGTGAAGTAAGTCAAGTGGTCCTTTTTGAGGCACCGGAGGATGAACTCATCAAACGTCTGAGCGGTCGACGTAGCTGCACCGACTGCGGAGCGGTCTTTAACGTGAACTTCGAACCTCCAAGGATTGAGGGTGAATGTGGACGTTGTGGTGGGCCGCTGATCCATCGTTCGGACGATCAACCGGACACAGTCAAAAACCGTCTGAGGATATACGAAAGCCAGACAGCTCCATTGATAGAACACTACACTTCACATCCGGCGTCGTTGAAACAGGTATCAGCGATGCATCCGGTGAATGACGTTCAGTCGGCATTCCGCGCGGTGCTTGGAATCGGTTAGCCGTATGATCCACTTACGAACGCCAGAAGAGGTTGAAATGATCGCGGGTGGAGGAAAGATCATCGCCAGCCTTTTTCACGAGCTAGCTCCTCGTGTGATTCCAGGGGTGTCAACAGCTGATTTAGACCTATTCTGCGATGACTACATCTTATCACATGACGGTGCTGTTCCGGCTTTCAAAGGTCTCTACGGCTTTCCAGGGAGTGTCTGTACCTCTGTGAATGAGGAGGTAGTACATGGGATTCCAAGTGTGAGCCGGATACTGGTTTCGGGAGACATTGTGTCGATAGATGTTGGAGTACGTCTTGCAGGATGGTGCTCTGATTCTGCTTGGACATTTGTAGTCGGTGAGGTGGGTAATAAAGCACTCAGTTTGCTTAAGACCACTGAGAAGGCTCTTGGGTTTGCGATCAATGCTGCAAGACCAGGAAACCATGTGGGAGATATCGGTGCGGCAGTGATCACTGCTGTGGAGGGTGAGGATTGCAAGATCGTCCGTGATCTGGTCGGTCACGGAGTGGGTCGGGAAGTACATGAGGAACCACAAGTTCCGAATACTGGTCGTCCGGGACATGGCCCGTTGCTCCGGGAAGGGATGGTACTCGCAATAGAGCCTATGCTTTCTGTTGGTTCTCCGGAAATCCGTACACTGGATGATGGTTGGACGGTAATAACCGCAGACAAGGCCCTCTCAGCACACTTTGAGCACACGGTGGCGGTAACAGCTCAGGGACCAAAGGTTCTCACCACTCTAGAGTCCTCGTTTTATGCGGTTTCTGCTACTAGTGGGACCGCTTGAAGCCCTATAGAGGCCTTATTACATTTTATAGCTCTGCTATAAATGATTCAGGAGATATCATAATTGAAGGTACGAAGCAGCGTTAAGCCTATCTGTGAACACTGCAAGGTGGTCCGGCGAAAGGGTGTGGTACGAATTATCTGTTCTAGGGATCCTAAGCATAAACAGCGTCAAGGTTAGCGATTAATGGCTCGTATTGCTGGGGTGGACCTCCCTCGTGGAAAGAGGATTGAGATTGCGCTTACGTATGTATATGGGATAGGTCATACTCGGGCCAAGCAGATTATTACTGAGTGTGGTGTTGACGCTGATCAACGGACACAAGATCTGTCGGATGACGATGTGAACCGTCTTCGGCGTCAGATTGAGGGCAACTATAAGGTGGAAGGTACGCTTCGTACCGAGACGTCTATGAATATCAAGCGCCTGATGGATATTGGGTGCTATCGGGGATTACGTCACCGGCGTGGACTTCCGGTTCGTGGCCAAAGAACAAAGACTAATGCTCGCACTCACAAAGGTTCTCGGAGGGCGATCACCGGAAAGAAGAAAGCACCCAGGAAATAGATAGCTTTACTCATTCGACGCATGCAGTGCATGCGTCTCACTTGATGTGGTGTCAGCGGAGAAAACAGCCCTGTCTCGCCGCATCCATAGCGTGGAAAAAAGAAATTGGCAAAGCCAAAAAACCGACCAAAACGCAGTAAGAAGGTTGTTGAGGCTGAAGGTATCGCGCATATAAGGGCGACCTTCAACAATACGATCATTACTATCACAGACAACGCAGGTAATGCGGTGGTTTGGGCCAGTGCTGGTACGGCCGGATTCAAGGGATCAAAGAAGTCGACCCCGTTTGCGGCAACGATTGCCGCTGAGAAGGTTGGACGAGAGGCAGTCGGACTTGGTGTCAAACGCTTGGATGTCCGTGTACAGGGACCGGGGTCGGGCCGGGAATCAGCAATCCAGGCGCTCGCTGCTGCAGGTCTACAGATCAAATCAATCGAGGACATTACACCGTTGCCCCATAACGGTTGTCGGCCCCCGAAGAAGCGTCGGGTCTAGGGAGGCTAGCGACTACATGTCTCGTTATACCGGACCAGTTTGTAGGCTCTGCCGTCGAGAGGGCCAGAAGCTCTTCCTTAAGGGCCAAAAGTGCTACACTGAGAAATGCCCAGTCGAGCGTCGACAGTATCCTCCAGGCCAGCATGGACCTGCACACGCAAGGCGACGTAAGCAATCAGACTATGCTGTTCAACTGCGGGAAAAACAAAAAGTCAAACGGATATATGGACTGCATGAGAAGCAATTTCGAAATCTTTTTGAACGTGCTGCTAATATCTCAGGTATTACAGGGGACAACCTGATCATTGCGCTCGAAACAAGACTAGATAATGTCGTATTCCGTATGGGCTTTGCTATGAGTAGGAGCCAGGCACGCCAGCTAGTGCGCCATCGTCACGTGGAGGTGAATGGGCGGGCTGTTGATGTTCCGAGTTTCCGGGTATCAGCTGGTGACGAGATAGCAATCAAGCCCAAGTCCAAAGAAATTATACCAATCCAGGAAAGTCTCGAGGCAAGAACGCGACCGACGCTTCTCGAGTGGCTTGCTCTGGATGAGAAGTCGCGAGTAGGCCGGATGATCCGACAGCCGACACGTGCGGACATTCCACTCGCAGCCCAAGAGCAATTAATTGTGGAGCTCTATTCGAAGTGATCCTACGTCGGATCATTGATTCCGACTCAAGTAAGGCTGTTTAGGAGGATATCGTGGACCTAGATCTCACCGGCTTGGTACTCCCTGAGCGTGTTGAGCAGATCGAGGGTGTTGAGGATGCTGACCGTTCGGCTCAATTCATGATTGAGCCGCTTGAGCGGGGCTTCGGACATACCCTGGGTAATTCAGTGCGCCGTGTACTGCTTTCTTCACTGAGAGGGGCGGCAGTATGGGGTTTTCGTATCGACGGAGTTTTGCATGAACATCAAACGATTGCTGGTGTGATAGAGGATGTCCACCAGGTAATCCAGAACTTTAAGTCGCTGATCGTGACTTTGGATGATGATGTGGATGAAGCAGTTCTAGAGATACAAGTCGACAAGGCTGGTACGGTGACTGCAGGGAATATTCAGCCAACCTCTGGAGCCAATGTCATGGATCCGGAACATCATCTTTTCACTCTTCAGGAAGACCGCACGCTCCACGCCCAGCTTTACATCAATAAAGGCCGTGGCTTTGTGCTTGCTGATCAGCATCCTGTTCCGCGAGAAGCTCCAGTGGATCTCGTCCGTATCGATTCGATTTATAATCCTGTGAGGAGGGCCAACTTCTCCGTGGAGGAAACAAGGGTCGGCCAACGAACAGATTTCGATCGACTCACGCTCAACATAGAGACCGATGGATCCTTAGATCCTTCAGGCGCAGTTGCTTATGCGGCTGAACTTGTCAGGAAACATCTAGAGTACATGCTTTATTTCAGAGAGGGTGGAATTCCTGAAGTTACTCCTCCAGGATCAATCCCGGTTCCGGAGAATCAACAGGCTCTACTTGAGAGTTCGATTGAAGAACTCGCTGAACTCTCTGTACGTTCTCGTAATTCTTTGCATAAGGAGAATATCCTTACAT